>NZ_JBNGHF010000001.1:0-282589 GCF_050611805.1 Methylotuvimicrobium sp. | reverse complement strand
TCGACAGTAAGGTTTCGGTTGCCAATAGTTTTTCGAAATCCGGTGTAAAAAAACCGCGCTGCATCAGCAGATCCACCAAAAACGTCGGCGTACCTGTCTCGAACCAAAAAGCTTTGAATTGACGCTCGCGGAACAACAACAAGAGATCGAACGGATTGTAAACCGGCTCGCCCAACCAGTTATAACCGTTGTACCAATCCCTGATTTTATTGCGGTCCAAACCCTCAACTTCAGGAGCGAACACCGTGTCGACATCGGTTTCGCTATACCCGCAAATAGCCGAATAAGCGACATTGACAGTAATATCCTCGAGATTGTTCAAACCCGAAAATAGACTAACCTTGCTGAATTTGGATACGCCGGTCAAGAATGCAAAGCGGATATAAGCATCGGAATCTTTGATCACTGAATATAAATTCCGTAACCCATCGCGCATCTGCCGAGCGATGTCCGGGTTGGTGATGTTGTCGAGTATCGGCTTGTCGTATTCGTCGATCAGCACGACTACTCGCTGGCCGTATTTTTTGTTCGCCTGGCGCAAGATTTCGCCGAACATTCCCGAAATATCCAAATCCTCTGGACTGGAGACGTCTAGACTTTCGTGGTTGATGCGTAGTATGTCCAGAATCCGTTTGTCCAATGCCTCCCGCGTATGAAGCACCCCTCCACCGAAACTGATCCGAATCACCGGATACTGCTTAGTCCAATCCCATTTATCATGGCAATAAAGCCCTTGAAACAACGCTTCGTTGCCGGCAAATAATTCGGCCAGCGTGTCGAGAAACAAGGATTTGCCGAATCGCCTCGGCCGCGACAGAAAATAATATTTGCCCTCGACCGCAAGCTTCAACGCAAAAGCGGTCTTGTCGACATAATAGCAATCGTCTTCGCGTATCTCGCGAAAGGTTTGTATGCCGATCGGCAGCTTTTTGCGCGTCATTCGATTAAGTAATGGTGAATGAAAAGTGGACTGTACCAGACTATCATCTGCAACATCATTTTCAGTCATTCGTCGTTCCGGCGCCAAGTTTCAGAGCCGCAACACACAAAGGCGCCATCGCAACGACACAAAACAACGACGCCCATGTTTGGAATCTCACCGCCAGATAAGCCCAAGGCAACAGCCAAAAAATATTCATAGCCAGCACGCCTTGCGTGACTTTTTTATGCGAATTCAAGCGCCTCGATAATATCTGATAGGCATGACTGCGGTGCGCCTGATGCCATGCTTCACCTCGCAGAATACGCCTAAGCAGTGTAACCGTTGCATCGACAATGAACACCGCCAGTAGAATCCACCAACTCCATAGATTCATCGAACCAGACAACGATGACATGACAGCAAGCAAACCTAAAACGAAACCCAAAAAACCGCTACAAGCATCACCCATGAAAATTTTCGCCGGCGGCCAATTCCAGACCAAGAAACCGCCCGCCGACAAAGACAGTAAAAGCATCAGCAAGGCCCAATCGTTTTCACCTTGCAAAGCCAATAACAAGGCCGCAGACATCGCCGTAGTAATCGCCTCGACTCCGGCAATACCATCAATCCCGTCCATGAAATTATACAGATTCAACAACCAAACTAGCATGATGGCATAAATGCCAAACAACAAGCCCCAACCGGAAATCTCGATCGAGAAAAAACGAAGCACCGGCAATTCGGGCAAGACCAATAAAGCCCCGGTCGCTGCAAAAAAATGCACCAAAAACCGCCATTTCGCAGATATCGAAACATGATCGTCCCAAAAACCGATGCCCGCAACCAATGCTCCGAACAATATCAAACCGGCTATCTCGAGGGGATCGATCGCAATAACATCGAAAAAAGACAGGCCACCGGCCATCGATAAAAAAACCAGCACGACCGACAATCCACCGCCTCTCGGTGTCGGCAAAGTATGCGAACTACGGGCATTCGGTACATCCAATAGACTTTTAGTCAAGGCATATCGTCTGAACCAACCCGTCAACAAATAACTTAGCGCAAAAACGAACGCGCACAGAGCTAATGTGATTACCATACCGTCTTAAGCATCGAGTCGACATTCATTCCGGTTTATCATGCGTTTAGGGTACGCATCGCGTAACACTTACGAAACTTATGCAATTCCAAGTGCTTGTAAAAAATAGGCGATGCAAACCCTACAAAATAATTGAATCTCACTTTTCAAGATACCTGACAATCTCGGGCAACGAACTCTTTAAATCATGCCCCGGCTTAAATCCCAATTCACGCTCTATTTTTGCCGATGAATACCAGGCCGAGCCAATCAGTTTATCCAACGCATCGGAATCGAACATAAACCGCCGACCACGCAGCTTGCCGATACCGTCGCCAACCTTAGCCATTGCCCGCAACAAAGCCAAAGGCATCTTTAACGATAACTGAGGTTTTCCCAAGGCTTCCCGAATCCAGTTATATATCTGACGCGTCGAATAAGAATGCCCATCCGTCACGATGTAAACCTGCCCCGCCGCTTCCGGCTTTTCTGCTGCCAACAAAGCTGCCTGCACCACATCCTCCACATGCACCATTGAGCGCTTATTATGCACTTCCGGTATTGGCGGAAAAACGCCTTTTCGAATCGCATCAATCATGCGCGGCAAATTGCCTTTCTCGGTATTACCGTACACCATGCTGGGCCGGATGACGACAGGATGCGGCACAAAGCCGCCATGTAATACCAATTGCTCAGCGGCATATTTGGATTGCCCATAGGGCGTGTCGGCAGGGGTATGGTTTTGTTCATCAATTAATTGCTGCCCATTGAAACCTGCTGCTTTAACGCTGCTGAAATAGATAAAGCTTTGAACGCCCGACCGGTGGGCAGCCTCCAGCAGTTTGCGAGTGCCTTCTGTATTGACGTGCCAATAGCATATTTCATCTTTCTGGCTTATAGATAAATCATGGGCTTTGCCTGCAAAATGGAAGATACAATCTATACCTTCACAAAGCTCGTAAGGGATATTGTCTTTGAACAAATCAAGTGAAATATGGCCGTTAACATTGATCTGCTTCCGTACCAAAGTGCGTATGTCATGATCATATTCGTTCAAGACTTTCACCATCGCCTGGCCAATGAATCCGTTTGCGCCAGTAACTAATACTTTATTTTTTTTATTGTGCCGCATTATTAGACAACGCCTATTTTCGACAAAATTTCGGCATTAATAAGTGAAGCGTCATATTTCGCTTCAGCCATCTCCCGACTCTTGGCCCCCATGTTAGCGATAATTTCCGGATTTTCGACAAAATATAGCATGATTTTCGCAAGCGCTTCAGGGTCCCTGACAGGAACTTTGAAGCCGTTGACTCCTTCCTCTACCGTATCTTTACAGCCTACAGCCTCAGTTGTAATAACCGGCCTGGCCATTGCCATCGCTTCCTGCGTGCTACGCGGCATGCCTTCTCTATATGAAGGCAACACAAAAACACTTGCCTTTTTAATCCAGGGCCTCACATCCTTAACATGCCCGGGACACTCGATTAACTTTTCTGTAACCCAACAATTAATCTCATTTTGAGATATTGATCCGGGATTCTCATCGGTGGCGCCCAATAACAAAAAACGTACTCCGGGGTATTTGGATTTGACAATTCGAGCGGCTGACACGAACTCGCAAACACCTTTCTCGCGTAACAATCTGGCGATCATAATGAAACACAATGGTTCGTACTGAGGAGGCTCCGGCGAAAAATCTGCTAAATCAACACCGATACCATTCAGTAAAATCACTTTCTCAGCAGAAACCATACCAGATTCGACAAATAATTGCCGATCGTCACGATTCAACAAAAATACCAGATGCGCACATCTCAAAGCCGACTTATATAGACGACCAACGAAACGCCTAAGCAATCTCCGTTCGCACGTCTGACCAATATGCTCGTTAAAAACATAGCCGGCACCTTCTATCATGGCAAAACTATGCGGTATTCCAGCTAACGCAGCAGCAAGCGTTCCATATATCACGGGTTTGATGAAATAGGCAAAAGTGGCGTCGGGCTTGAGCGCACGTAATTGTCTGGCCAGTCGACACAAGTCGATGATATCCCGAACCGGATTCATTCCTGCCCGAGACATTGAACAATCCAGCGGCTGCGCGCCCAATGCCCGTACTTTTCCCCGGCTCTCTTCGTCGTAATCGGGAGCCAGGGCATAAACTTGAACCCCTTTATCCGTCAGGGATCGGATCAGCGAGCCGCGAAAATTGTGCAAAGAAAACGCCTGACTTGAAATAAAGGCTAAACGGCGTATCTGTTCAGGAGTCGTTAAACAGTTCTGTTGGCTCATTGAGGAGTATTCATGCAAATGCCGGTAAAAACAAGGATGTAGAGTTGAGATGGTATCGCAAGGATGTTTGTTGTTTCCGGTTAGTAAAATTTGTAGTTATTGAGCAGACGTTGCTACGCTGCGATAGAGCGATTGATATTGGTCAACAATAGAAGATAATGAAAATTTGATGAGTACGCGTTCTCGAGCCTTTACTCCAAGAGAGTTCCGCATCGAAACCGGCATAGTCAAAATATTTTGCCACGCACTTGCCAGCGCAATCTCATCTTTAGGCGGAACGACTAGGCCGGTCTCGCCCACCAGCAAAGCGGAGTCGCCGACATCGGTGACAACACAAGGAACACCGCAAGCCATGGCTTCACCTATCACATTGGGAAAGCCTTCTCCACGAGACGAGGTCGATGCGATATCCAAGGCGGAATTCAACACGGCAACATCGTCTCTACGGCCTAATAAGTGGACATTTGTCTCGATTTTGGCCGCTTTAATCCATTCCATCAATTCTTTATTTGTAGCGTCTACACCATCGCCGCATAATAGAAAATGCACTTGCGGATGCCGCTTATTCAAAATAGCTGCCGCTTTTATGAAATTATGATGATCTTTTTGCGGATCAAACCGCGCCACCAGTCCTATCAGAAAGCAACTTCCGTCAAGATTCAACATCTTGCGAACATCTGAATACGCTTGTCGGTTCGGTTTATATTGCTCTAAATCAAAACCATTAGGTATCACTTGCATTTTCGAGACATTATATCCCAACTGTTGATGAACCCTTTTTGAGGCTTCGGAACAACAAACGATTTTTTCAGGCATAAAACCCGATAAATGCGAGCATAACTTGGCAATCCGAATTGTGGTTTGCTTATTAAGAGCCGGGTCCAAATTGGTATGATGAATACCCCAGATTACAGGTGTATTGGTCAGTTTTGCGACTATGCCGGCCATAAAATCGGCATGGTACATCCAGCTTTGTATCAAGCAAGGGCTAGATTTTTTAACCCAAAACAATAACCGGAATAAGGCAAGAAATCGCAAAATCAGCCGATTCATCCCTAAAGCACGTACAGGCAGCCCCAAACCTTGAATTTTTTTTCCGACCGGACCAATATCTGTTAAGGACACGACCTGCGCATCAAACTCGTCTTGATTCATTTTTGATAACAATTTATACAACATCATTTCTGCGCCGCCCGTATCCAGGCCGGTAATGACGTGTATTATTTTTATTTTCATGTGTTCAGTCCTTGAATCCATTCGTAGCAATCCATTAGCAACTGCTTTTTTTCGATATAAGGTAAAGCAGCCGAACGTATTGTTTGTCTTTCAACGGAACGCGTAGCAATTGCGTAAGAAATAATATTCTTTAACGAGCTTTCATTGTGTCGATAATATGCAAAATCATCGGGTAGCCCGCTATCTTTATGCCCGGAGAAGACAGCCAGTCCCGCCGCCAAATATTCCCGTACCTTTAAAGTACAGGCTTCCCGCATATTGTTTCTAAACAATGCGAAGGAAGATAAACCCAAATCGCAACTTGCCATAAGTTTGTTTATCTCGACTGCATCCAGTTTTCCATGCATCATAATCCGTTGCGAAAGACTGTCTGTGGTTTTTATTCTATTCAGATCGGCCGGGGATATTTGTCCTACCAAATGCAGCAAGCAAGGCGAATCATCGACTTCCAAAATATCCAAAAATAGATCTAAGCCATGCCAATTGGCAAAATATGAAGAAACGAAAATAAATTCGGGTTCACATCCTCTTTTATCTCCGGTTAAACCTATTAACCTGCTATCGATCCCGTTGGGGTAAATATATTTCGGCTTAAAACCGCAGCGTTTTATTTCATAATCGTAAATTTCCGCGGTAACGGTAATAATAGCCGCCGTCTGTTTTAAAATAATATTGCCGATAATTTTTTCAATCGCTAAAGCGGCTTTTCTTTTTAATCCCGTCCGGGTTTGAGCTATTTCCTCGACCTCCTTGGTATGATGAACTGTAACGATAGGCTTTAGAAATGGCGAAAACAGCAATAAAAATGGATCAATTGGCGGGTATCTTAATATGAAAATATCGAAATTACTTTTTTGAGTGATTAGCCAGATAAAAAAATAAAGTCGCCTTAGAAACAGGGAGTGGAACATTTTTGGCAATTGCCGCATAAAAGGCAGGTCGGCATTATCTTTGCTCCAGACCACGATTTCCCAGGAAATACCCGTATCCTGTACCGATAAATACTCCGCCCGCATTTGGTTTCTAACCCCGATGGGTAAATGACTGAATAAGGCGGTATGCAGTATTTTTTTTCGCTTCATCGGGCGTATTCCACCAACTGTGAAACGATGTGGTGAGCCGCGTTCCCCGTACCATAAATCGGTTCCCAAGGCTGCATTTGTTCGGCGAACCGCGTGATCAAACTATCCCATCGGCCCTGTTTTACATCGCAAAGCTTGTTCCAACCGATATCCAGCAATTCGACCCATTCGGTTTCGTCGCGGAGAGTAATGCACGGTATTTTATGGAAATAAGCCTCTTTTTGCACGCCGCCGGAATCGGTAATAATAAGGCTTGCATTTTTTTCGAGAAGAACCATTTCCAGATATCCTACCGGATCAATAACTTGAACCGATCCGCAAAGATTTTCCAAAAGCCCAAATTCGCTCAACTTTTTTCGTGTTCTTGGATGTAACGGCAACACCACCGAATGTTTGTTTGCTGACAATTCAGCTAAGCCATTGACGATAGCGCTCAGCCTATCCGGGTTGTCGGTATTTTCGGCTCGATGCAAGGTAACCAATATATAGTTACCGCCAATGTTTAGTTGTTTTAAAACATCGGCTTTGGATTCAGCTTTATCCGCATAATATAACGCGGCATCGTACATGACATCTCCGGATAATATTATCTGCTCTCGACTGATACCTTCGTTGATCAAATTTTCCACTGCCGTTTCCGTTGGGGAAAATAATAAATCGGCGATGTGGTCGGTAATAACCCGATTAATTTCTTCCGGCATTTTTTTGTTGAAAGATCGTAGCCCTGCTTCAATATGTGCTAAGGTTATATTAAGCTTAACAGCCGCCAACGCGCCAGCCAAAGTCGAGTTAGTGTCACCATAAACCAAAACTATGTCCGGTTTTTCCTGCAAAAGAATCGTTTCGATTTTTTCCAGCTGTTGTCCGGTCATTTGACCATGGAAACTGCCGCCTATCCCCAAATTATAATCGGGCGTCGGAATATTCAATTCGTCGAAAAAAATATCGGACATATTGCCGTCATAATGCTGGCCGGTATGAATTATTTTTTCGGAAATATCATTTCTGGCCTTAATGACTCTCGATACCGTTGCCGCCTTGATGAACTGAGGCCGAGCACCGACGATGGTGATGATGTTAAGCATTAAATTTGGTTCTTCCGGATTTCCCGTGGTAAAAGCAATGCCAGTGTTTTGAAATGACAAAGACAATGGAAATGGAAATTAACTTTTTTATTTAAATACATTCTAATTTTGCGAATAGATATCATTATGCATTACCACGGAAAATCCTACAGAGCCTTAAATTTATCAAACCACTTTAAAAACCCGAACCGCTTAAAGTTTAAGGCAGCGGTGTTAAATAACACGTGCGGACCGACTGAATTCGGCCACGCAGCTTTCCAACATTAATAGAACTTTTTCAAAAACACAGCTTTTTCTATATATTTGTAATATGGTCTATAGCCTTCCAGTTTTTTCCGGTGTTCCGAATCAAAAAAATAGTAGCGACCATCATCGTTAATCAACGGCACCTGCATGACTCGTGCATACCAAGTGGCTAAGTCGGCATTGATAGCTTCAGCGAAAAATCCGTAGTCATATCCATTTTTAGCCTGGAAAGCCGATATGTCCACTCGGGTATCGGCCGACAAACTCACAACCTGATAATCCCTACTTGCGACCCGCGCACTGAACTCCACTACATTCAAAGGCTTTTTGCTAAGTCGATCAATAAAGTAGGTATTATTGTCCAGATCGTATACCAGCCATTTGTCGAGTTCTGCTCGATAAACTTCTAGCATTCGATGACCGTTGTCATAGTCGTTCCAATCATCTAAGGTAATGCCGCCTACCACCCGCGCTTTAATACCTTTTTCCGATAGTACAATCTTCGCCCATTCGGAAATATTGCCACAAGTAATAAATAGTTTCGAGGTTTTGGCTTTTTCCGTTAGTTCATCGAAAGTCTTTTTATCATCGGCGTTGCCATGTGTCACGATCCAGGCAATCGCTGATAACAAGGCATCAATATCGGATTCAAAGACGATCTTCTGAATATTTTTTCGGTTAGGGACCACAAAACGATATAGACCCTCCCGGTTTAACGTATATCCAAATCCGCTATCGCCTAATTGATAACTCCCCTTCGGTACGATCAAGTCGGTAGGCATGTGACTGAATCCGGCTATGCCGCTTTCTTCCAACCTCTCGACGCGATCATCCTTCAAAAAGTAAACGATCACTTCGCCGTCACCGGCAGGTTTGTTGGAAATCACGAAACGGACTTTGTCGACTAATTTATGAATATTGCCAGATTTGTAAGCAAAACCAGCAAGCCCGACAAGAAATGCGACGGTAACGACTGCAATGACGATATTGAATTTATTGGTCATTGGCAATTTCTAAAAAAGCGTCCTCGACTTTTGCGACATCGACGGCGAAATTGGCTTTTTCGTTAACCGTGCGATAGGCATTGTTACAAATGTCTTCCCGCAAAACCTCGTTTTTAGCCAACTCGATAATAGCCTCGGCAATATCGGACTCTCGTAAATCGACACAATAGGCCGATTGCTTATCGATCACTAGTTCTTCGTAGGATTTAAGTTTTGGAATAATATTGGGCACCGCGCAAGCCATGCCTTCAAGCAAGGACATTGGCATGCCATCATGGTCGGGAATGCCGACTACGACATCGGCGGCATTGTATAGCAGTGGCATGGCATCGTTTGTCATTTCGCCTAAGAATATAACTCTATCCTCCAGGTTTAATTCCGCTATCAGGACCTGCAGTTGGGCTTTATATTCAGGCTCGGCCATGGATTCGCACAACAATAGTTTTGCGTCGATTTGCCCAAGTACTATCGGCAAAGCCTTGACAATCAAACCGATGTTGTAAATCGGTCTTAATACTCTGGGACTTAATATCAAATGCGTGTTTAAGTCGAATCCCAACTGCTGCCTAGCCATTAACTTGTTTGTCGGTTTGAATTTGTTAAAGTCGGCCCCCCAATAGGTAACAATGGTATTAGGGTGTTTGCCGATATTGTGTTCGACCATCGCGGCAATATTTTGTGATTTCGGGTTAAGCAGGGTGGCCTTTTTCAGCATGCTGACCAATAACAGCCTTTGCGGCCAGGCTAATTTCCCAAAGCCATTTATGACATCGCTACCCATTAACGTGACAGCGAAGTTAAAACCGGAAAAATAACAAGCGGTTACTTGATAAACTTCCCCATAATGCAAATGCACTATATCCGGGTTTTCCGCTCGTATAGCTTTTATCAGCCTGTAAATATACCCCGGCAAACCCGGCTTGTTTTTATGGGTGGGAAAATAAATATTCTTAACGCCCTCTATCTGATTTCGGACCGGACTGATAAGACTAACCTCATGCCCCCTATCCGCGAAGCATTGGGTTCTTTTTTTTACGTGAATGCTGGAAGAGTTGCCGACGGCGCAAATTCTTAAATGCTTTTTCATCGTTATCATTAACTCTGAAAATATTCGTTATTCGCCATAAGCTCATCGTATTTGCCTGTCGCCGTTATCCTGCCTTTTTCCAAAACATATATTTTGTCGCATTGTCTCAAGGTGGTTAGCCGATGGGCGATCATGATTATGGTCAACTCCCCCGACAGTTTGCATATCGAATCGACAATCAGACCTTCAGTGAGATTATCCAAGGCACTGGTTGCTTCGTCCAAAATAAGCACTTCAGGCTGCCGGTATAGCGCCCTTGCGATACCAATCCGTTGCCTTTGCCCACCGCTCAAACGCGCGCCCCTTTCGCCGACGAAGGTTTCCACACCGTCCGCTAATTCATGATCTACCAACTCTTCAAGCTGCGCGGCAACAAGCGCCTTTCTCACCCGCTGATAATCTATTTGTTCTTTAGATATCCCAAAAGCAATGTTTTCCGCCAGACTGGCATCCAGCAAATGTATCGATTGCGGCACATAACCCAGCTTGTTTTGCCATCCGGATTTATTCCGGGCTGTCAATTGCCGATTATCGATGATAATTTCGCCTTGCTGATAATCCAGCAAGCCGAGAATAATATCGACCAGGGTAGACTTTCCGGAACCGCTTCGCCCCGCAAATCCGACTATCGTATTGGGTTCAATTTCAAGGTTTAAATTTTTGAAAACCGGTTGGCTCGCAGTGGGGTAACTGAATGATAAATTTTTAATCTTTAAAATATCTTTAAAGGTAAAATCTCCGACTTCAAAACGCTGTGTCACTACACCTTGCTCTGCCAAGGCAATATCTTGCAAAACAAGATCGAGCGCCCTTTTATCGCTTTTAATCTGGCCAACATTGGTATAGATGATTTGGATTGCCGGCATGATTTTGTAAGCGGCAAGCGAGAACACCAGCAATGTTGCAATCAAACCATCACTTTTACCTTGGATATAGGTAAAGATTGAAAAAATAATCAAAGATCCTATCGCCAGAGTTTCTATGACATACCGGGGTATGAACAGTAACATTCTTCTTTTCGCCTGATTGATGGCATCAAGATAGGAGCTATCCCGATACTTTTCGACAAAATAATGCTCCGCACCGTATATTTTACAATCCTTTATGCCACCAAACGCTTCGGAAACCAGCCTGAATCTTAAATTATTGTAATAAGAAAAACGCTGACCTATGTCGATCAATGCTTTTCTGTTCAACATAAAAAACAATATATAACATCCACCGAAAAGAAAAGCAGCGACCCCTGTAACTATCGGATCCACAACAACCAACAGCACCAGAATAGCAATAACAGATGCACTACGCGAAACCAACATTAAAAATGGCGTTAGTACATTATCGGTTAATCGCGCTACATCTTGAAATATGACACGACTTAATTCCGCCGTGTTGTGGTTTGTAAAAAAAATATAATCTCTAGATAGATATGCGGTGAACAGCTTTGTAGATATCTTATATCCTTGGTTTAGCGAAAACCTCATGATTGAATTATTAACCACGATAATATAAACATTGGTGAAAATATAAAACACCAAAACCACTATACCCAAGCCTATCATGAATTGATCCGCATCGTTTATGCCGCTAAACAAATAGGCCTTATGCAAATATTGGTTTTTTTCCAGCATATCCGGCCGCATCAGTAACGATAAAAAAGGCGCTATCAATGCAATGGCCGCCATCTCAAAAATCGCCAGGAATAAAGCCGCAACGATCAAGAAAACGAATCTGCCCCTATCGCCGCCGCATAAGGAATAAATTTTTCTATAAACGTCCAGCATCTAAATAATGTCCGAATTTTTCATTGACAACCTGTTTGACTGCCGCGTTGCTATGCACCCTGTTAAACCATGCCGCTGTTTTCATGCTCCAGTCGTCCAGATCGATTTCGCCATTGGAGACTTTCACGATGGCTTCGCTAATTTCTTCCTTGCTTCTGGCCTGAATAACAGGGGGCGCTTCCCAGCCGGGTTTGTCGAACATATCCGATATCCATGTGATGACCGGACAACTGCGACTCATGGCTTCGGAAAGCCCGGTTCCGTAACTGCCGCTGCCGTTAAACTCATCGATTATCACATCAACCGCTTCGAAAAAGCGGAATAATATTTGTTTAGAACAGAATATGGGAACAACCGTGATATAGCGGTGTAAATCATTTTGATCGACATAGGCCATCGCTTGTTGGTAATCGTCCCCCCAGCCCAGGAAAATAAAATGTATTTTCAATATTTCCCTGTTCTGATTGATCGCCTCGAATAAACGGTCATGGCCTTTCCAATAAAAATTGATCCGAGAAGGAGTAAAACAATAAAAATCGGCTTCGACCAAGTCGATATCGATTTTCTTAAACAGCGTTTTCAGTCTTTCCCGGCGGATTTCCCTACTCAGCCGATCGTGCGGCAAATAGGAAAGCGGAACTCTATCCACCCTCATATCTTTCAATCTTTTATATTCCCGACTGCTGACCTCGGCACTTGCGTCAGGCAATTGGCTGCCTATGCATGCCGCCTTTTTAAAGGCATAAACAAGGAGCGCTTCCAGTATTCTGGCATTCCATCCCGTTCCGGCGGTTTCGGCGCCGATCGCCACACGCATGTCGCTGCCGTGGGGAAATACCATATACGGCTTGCCCGACAACATAGCGAGTATGCTGGCATCTATTCCTGAAACGATCAGAAAATCGCAGCTTTTCATGGTCTCGAAGATCGCCAAACTCTCCGGCCTTTTTCTTAGATAACGGCAGGCAACAAATTTAATCGGCCAGAAAATCGGGCTTTTTCTGAAAATTTCTTTTTCCCCGTTTATGGCAATCGATGGCTTGAAATACCAAAATGGCTTTACCCAATTATTGTCTTTTTCAAAGGTATCCCAGTCGATATTTTGATAATCGAACCCTGACCGGAAAAAGCATTCAACATCTTCCCATACGGGTTGGCTATGCGGGAAATTGTCTTTCCTATCCTGAATGAAAGTTACGGCAAAACCTGCATCGAAAAGACCTTTTGCAAAAACATACATGTTGTTGCAAGTGCCTCCAAATAAACCAATCAACTTAACACCCTTTCCAGCTCGCTTCGCTCTGGGTAATTGACTAAAACTCCCATCCCTTTTTTCTGATAAACCACCATGCTTCCCAGTGCAATCGCGGAAGCATGACCAATTTTTGCCGCTTCACCAATATCGCGAATTGTCCCCGCGCCACCGTTCGCAATTACCGGGATCGTCACGGCGTCCGACACCTGCCGAATGAGTTCCAGATCGAATCCCGACCAAGTGCCTTCTCTGTCTATGGAGGTCAGCAAAATTTCTCCCGCCCCTCTTTTTTGAATCTCTTGTGCCCAGTCTACCGGATTTCGCTTGCTATTTAGAGTGCCGGACAATCCACGGCATTGTTGGCCCCCCAAGAAGTTAGCTTTTACATCAATCGATACGACTACGCTCTGGCTGCCGAAACTCTTCGAAATTTCGTTGATTAGATTGGGAAACGCCAGTGCGGAAGTATTGAGAATGACCTTTTCAAAACCAAGTTTCAGAACGTTTTCGACTACTTGCACGGACGAAATACCGCCGCCGTAAGAGACGGGCATGAAACATTCGCTGGCGATTTCGCTCAACACCTTGTAGTTAGGCTCCCGCTGTTCCCTGCTGGCGCTGATGTCCAGAAAAGTCAGCTCATCCACTTCCAATTCGTTAAAAATGCGGCAGGTGTTCGCCGGGTCCCCGATATAGCCAAAGCGCCCAAACCGGACCGTTTTAACCAAGGACTCGTTGCGAAGAAGCAGGCAAGGTATGACACGAGTACGCAACATGGATCACAGCTCCGCAAAATTTTTTAACAAACGCATACCAAAGCGATGGCTTTTTTCCGGGTGAAATTGCACGCCATAAATGTTTTCATTCTGTATCGCCGAATCGTACTCTATGCCGTATTGAGTCTTAAGTATTGAATTGTTGGGATTATCCACCGTGACATAATAAGAATGGACAAAATAAAATCGAGTTTCTTCCTCGAAATCGCGGGTAAGCCGGGTTGCCGTACCCGGATAAACCAGATTCCAGCCCATGTGCGGCACTTTCAGCGTCGGCAAATTCGGGAAGCGGCGCGTATCTGCCGCGATCCAGCCTAGACCCGGCAGGACGCCTTCTTCGCTGCCTCGGGTGAGTAGCTGCATGCCTAAACAGATTCCCAATACAGGGATCTTGTCCACGCATGCTTTTTGCTCTAAAACCTCACGCAAACCGCTGCTGTTGATATGTTCCATGGCTTTATCGAACGCCCCCACGCCAGGGAGAATAATTTTGTCAGCGTGTTTTATCTCGTCAAGATTGGATGTCGTTTTGCTGGCAACGCCGATATAACGCAACATATTCTGAATGGAACCCAGATTGCCCATTCCATAATCGATCAGGGTAATCAAGATGGATTCTCCGGTGCCGGAAAACAATATTTCAGATAAAAACTCATGGGGACTAGATTGGCTTTGGCCAATAATGCAAACATCGGACGCAGCAATTCAAAGCGTTTCTTGTAGGTTGGGTAGTCGTGCCAGGATTTTGGCGTCTGATTCATGATGCACAGGTATTCTGCATCGGAAAGTTCCAGGCGTTTTTTAACATACTCTACCAACTCGACTTCGACCTTTGGCGATGTATTATATTCAACCCAAGCCTCCTCCCGGGACATCTTGCCATTCCGGGCCAGAGCCGACAAGGTATTATTGCGGAAATCTGTTTTGAATTTCTCAGGTAAATAAATTCCGTGTGCAAAGGCGGTTATTCTATTTTCCAAATGATGTCCACCATAATATTCCCAGCCGAATTCCTTTTCCAGAAAAGCCCTGGCCTCTTCCTTGGAGTATTCAAGATACCAAAATGGTCTGATTTTTTTGATTCTTGCCACCGAAGACCACCACAAAAACCGGGCGAAGGTCATCAGCGGATAGGTCTTCATCGGCAAACGCCCAAACTGTTTATGAATAGCTTGAATATATCTGCCGTCGAAATAGTTCCGTCCCACGGGCGTAATACCTTCGGTGATGAAGGAATGGCCTTCCAATACGTATTTGATGCCGAATTTATATGCAGCACGATACATCGTTTCGGCTAGAGCTAAATCGGTTGAGGCATCAAATTCAGCCACCCCAGCAAGCAAGAATGATTTAAATATGTCGTCAGCTTCTTTATTGTCAATTACATGTGTGTAGAGATCGACATCCAGGGTAGTCAACACCTTTCGAATGTTTTGCGTGGCAATCGACGAGTTCCAGGTATTGTCATAATGCACCGCTAAAGGACGCAACCCCCAATTTTTTGCCAAGTAAACCATATAGGAGGAATCGGTCCCCCCGCTTACCCCGACTACGCAGTCATATTTGTTGCCGCGACCGGCAGCTTTGATTTCCGCCACGATCTTGTCGAATTTGGTTATGCCGTCGCTGGTGCCAGTACCGTATTGATTAGCCAAAATTTCGACCTGACGGCAAAAATTACAGACACCTTCCGCGTCGAAGCTAATTGCTGAGACCCGCTCATCATAAATGCATTTAGAACAAATTTTTAGATCGACTTTGTTTATATCTTTATCTAATAACAAATAAACACCTATCCAATTTCTTGATTCATTTTTTTCCAAATTTCATTACTGGAGCCTCAATACAAGTAAAAGTCATCCAAGAACACAAAATCACAAAGAGTGATGTTAGAGGCATAAACAGTAGAAACTCGCTTAATGATAAATACTTTACAATGTCTGAAAAAAACATAGAAAATAAGAAATACAATATAATTCCATGCACAAGGTAGATGCTAAAACTTATCTCCCCCAAAAATATGGATACCTTATTTGAAAACAGACCGAACAATGTATTTCCTAAAGCAACACACAGAAAAAATAATGACATAAGTGCAATATGAGCAAGGCGATAAGTATCATCTAACCACAGCGCTGCTACATAGGCTATTAAAGCAAAAATAGATATTAAAGGGGTGTTGATTATTGTCAGTCTGTCTTGGTAGGAAACCCTTAGCCAAGCAACGCATCCACCTATTAAAAATAATATAAAGTAATCAGAGCTTACATGATATAAAGTTAGCTTTTTAAAAAATAAAATAACAATGCCTATGCTAGCAATCAAAATAAGAGGCCAACCTTTTTTAATGACAAATCGTATTGCCGGAAGTGAAATATAAAACAACCACTCGTACTTTAATGTCCATGCCACGCTAGCAATAATTAAGACAGTATCTTTGTATCCATTTATCTCCTCTCCGTAGTATAAAATCCATGCCATAAACTGTATAAATAGCTCATAGCCTGAAACCCTTAAAGAAAAGCGAGAATCGTAGAAAGAAACTATAACAACAATTAAAACACAGAAAAGATATAAAGGATAAATCCTGAATACCCTTGATTTAAAAAGCTTTACCCAATCAACTTCTTTATTTTGCATCACCTTAGAAACAAACAAAAAACCAGTAATCATAAAAAAAATTGCCACTCCAACAGTGCCAAAATTTTCAAAATATTGTTCTGGCGGCCTACGCCATTCCCCTTGTGTCTTCCAATAATATGTTGTGACATAATGCTCAATAAAAACACTCAAAGCCAAATATCCTCTTAATCCATCAATTGCTCCGAATCTGTTTGATTGATGATTTGCAATTTCCGACTTATAAAATCGTACTATATACGCTGAAAACAAAAAACTCACTACAAAGACAATCAAAGTAGAAAAAACATTAAAAACCAACTGCATCACTATCTCTTATCTCAATCAACATGAAATATGCGCTCTCCACAAAAAAGCTTATAACACTTGCTTTTCAAGCGCTTCAATTCTTGCCAACAAACTTTTGATTTGAATATCTCTTTTTGCCAGTGATCTATGCATATCTCTATATGGTCTATATACCGTACCATCTAATAAATTTTCGTAAACTACGCTCATTGGAGCAATCACGCAGTTGTCACCAATGATAATTCCAGGCATTATTACGCTTGGACCACCTATAAAACAATTGCTACCGATTTTTGTTGCCTTCCTTTTTATCTTGTCTTTATTTTCAGGCGTATTCATACCTTGGATATTGAGTTGATGACTATCATGAGTCCACACAAGAGTATTAAGCCCAATAGAGGTATTGGACCCTATAGACAAGCCACCAGAGGCATCCAACATGGCATTTTCACCTATCCAACAATTTTCCCCAATAGTTAAGTTTTCTGGAGAAATTATTTTTGCGCCCTCACGAATCCTACATCCTCTGGGTAGCCCAAAATACACGGCCCGCTCTTTATCCGACATTAAACGCGCAGAATCATACATTAGTATCTGCTGTCTAATTTCCCAAGACACATCTTCAAAAAAGAAATCTTTGCCGCTTTTCATATTAAATTATCAGTTATCAAATAAACTAGGCGTTTAGAATTTGAACGAATTTTCAAACAACAATAATTAAAAACATTGATTTATATATTCTTCCATACTCAACAATGACCAAACCAGCAAGCGTCTGTTTTGCTCGCCGCTAAGATGTTCGTTGATCAAAGCATGGACGGTTTTTTTATCAAGCCAATCATAGATCCTCGCATTACCGCTCATTAGCTTGCGTTTAACGAACTCGATACTTTCGCCCTTGAACCAGCTACCATCCGGTGCCGAAAACCCCTGTTTCTCGGCATTGGCTATCACATCGGGTATGTACTGGCGCATCACATCACGGAGAATCTGCTTGCCGTCCTTGGTTTTTTGAAAATACTGGTTCTGCTTGCTGCCGGATTCGTTTTCGTTAATACGCACCACTTCCGCCAAATTATTCAACTTGAGGTTGACCGGGCATTGCATGGCAAAATCGACCAGGTCATTGTCCATGAAAGGCACCCTGGCTTCCAGGCCGTGCGCCATGCTTAGTTTATCTTCGACAATGAACAAACCGTGTAAAAAGGTTTTGGCTTCGAAGTAAAGCGAATGGTTGATGTAATCTTCCGGGCGATTCAGTTCGTTGTCGTGGGTGAGAAACACGTCGCGAAAGATATCCCGTGTCCAAACTTCTTTTACGTCATCCCAGATCGGGGCAAATATGGTTTTTATATGCCGGTTGTCGATCAGTCTTTGCCAATACAGATAATATTGATCGATGTAATCCTCGAAATCGTTGCAGACGGTAGCCCGATAATAGCGCCAAGGGTAACCGCCGAACAGCTCGTCGCCGCCGGCACCGGAAAGCACCACCTTGACGAATTTGCCGGCCAGTTGGGCCGCATAATAATTCGGATAGCTTTGTCCGACACGAGGCTCTTCCAGGTGCCTGACCAATTTCGGCATGCAGCGCTCCATATCGCCGGCTTTCAGCACCATTTCGTAGTGTTCGGTTTTGAAGAGGGCGGACATGGCTTCGGCTTTGACGCGCTCGTCATAGGATAGCTCGATGCCGGATGCCGAACTCATATCGAACCCGCAGGTAAAGGTTTTGATATAAGGCAAGTCCTTGGCGGCAAGTGCGGTAAGCGTGCCGGAGTCCATGCCGCCCGATAGGTAGGCGCCTATTTCTACATCGGTGACCAGTTGCCGATTCACTGCCTGGCGCATCAGTCTATCCAGTTCTTCCCGATATTCCCTGGGGTCGGCGGGATGATCCGGTTCGCGGAACCGATAATCCCAATACCTGCTTATTTGCGGGCTGCCGTTACCGCCAAGCGGAATTTTAGCAATGCTGGCGGGAGAGAGCAGTTTGACGCCTTCCAGCAACGTGCGATCGGTGAAGAGGTTTTGAAACGTGAAATACTCGAGCAATGCTCGTTTATCCAGTTCTCGTTTAGCGGCCGGATGAGCCAGAATGGCCTTTTGTTCGGAACCGAACAGAAAGGTCTGGCCCCAACAGGCGTAGTAGAGCGGCTTAATGCCGTAACGGTCGCGCACCAGAAACAAAGATTGTTCGCGTTTGTCCCAAACCGCAAAAGCATACATGCCGTTGAAGCGGTTAACGCAGTCCGCGCCCCATTGGTTCCAGGCGTTAAGCACAACTTCGGAGTCGGTTTTGGAATGAAATTGATGCCCTAGCGACTCCAGTTGCGTCCGTATCTCTTGAAAGTTGTAGATCTCGCCGTTATAGCTGAGCACCACTTGCTGATCGCGGGAAATCATCGGCTGATGGCCGGCTGGCGATAGATCGATTATCGCCAGCCGCCTGTGGCCTAGGGCAATAAAGCCGTCGCTATAAAAACCCTCACCATCGGGGCCCCGATGCGCGATGGCATCGGTCATTCTGCGCAAAACCACCGGCGAAGCGGGTTCGCCGTTGAGATTGAAAATCCCCGCAATTCCGCACATTTAGGCAATCGACCTCAACGCATCGACCACATATTCGTAGTCTTCGGCACTCATGCGGTTGTGCAGGGGAATTGCCATGGTGTTGTCGTTACAGTTCAGTGCGCCGGGGTAATCTTCCGGTTTGATATTAAAGCGTTCGCTGTAGTAGCCGAGCATATGCACGGCATGGGTGCCGGGCCGGGTGGCGATACCCTGGGCTTGCAATCGTTCCATGATGTCGTTGCGGGGCATGGGCGCTTTGTCGAGATCGACATAAACCACAAAAGCCTGCCAGGCATGATTGCCGTTTTCCGGAAATATCGGCATGCGCAGCCAGGCTACATCGGCAAGCCGGTCGCGATAATATTCCGCCCATTGCTGGCGCTCGGCAATAAACCGGTCAAGTTTGCCCAGTTGTACCAGTCCGACCGCCCCTTGCAGATCGGTCATCCGGTAGTTAAATCCCAGCAGATTGAATTCAGGCAGAAGATAGGGGCGCGGGCCTTTATGGCGTTGCTCTTCGGAAATTTCGGCGCCGTGGTTGCGAAGTTTGTCCATGGTGGCGGCCAGCTCGGCATCTTGAGTGGTCACCATGCCGCCTTCGCCGGTTGTAATGGATTTACGCGGGTGAAAAGAAAAGGCCGCCGCGTCGCCTAAGCCGCCGACGGGTATGCCTTTGTAACTTGCCCCGGCTCCGCAGGCGGCATCTTCGATAATGGGCAAGCCGGCGGGCAATACCGCTCTCAGCGCATCCATGTCGGCACACAAGCCGAACAGATGGACAATGATCGAAGCTTTTGTTTTGGAAGTAATGCGCCGCGCCACATCTCGCGGGTCGATATTGTTGGTGATGGGATCGACATCGACAAACACAGGTGTCGCACCGCAATAGAGCACCACATTGGCTGTGGCGACCCAGGTAAACGCCGGCACCAGCACTTCATCACCCGGGCCTATTCCCATCGCAGCCAGAATCAGGTGTAGGCCGGTCGTGCAGCTCGTGGTAGCCAGAGCATGCTTTACTTGGTGGCGTTCGGCAAAGGCTTTTTCAAATGCTGCTACTTTGGGACCTTGAGTCAGCCAGCCGGTCATGAAGGGTTCGCGGACCGCGTTCCATTCTTCTTCGCCTGTCGAAGGCAAAGAAATGGCTATCGAACGTTTTTCCATTAAATCTGCCCTTTATTGCTTTCGCGCCACGAAATCAACTTTTGCAAGCCCTCGCGCAATTCATACCGATATTTGAATCCTAGGTCGGCTTCGGCTTTTTTAGGGCATCCAATGCGGTTCTGCACCATGCGACGCGCGTCGTCTGCGCTGTACGGCTTATAAGTCACTTTCAGATAGGATTGCTTCAACTCCAAGATCAAGTCACATAACTGCTTGATGCTGGTCTGTACGCCCGAACCGACATTGTAAAACTCGTCGGTCGCCTCCGCTTGTAGCGCCAGCACATTACAGCGCGCCACATCTTCCACGTCGATAAAATCATACGCTTGGGTACCGTCCCCGTTGATGACCGGCGGCTCGTTCGCATCGATTTTATTCAACATGATGGGAATAACACCGGTATAGGCGGCAGTTTGATCCTGATGCGGCCCGTAGACATTCATATAGCGCAAGCCGACATAACTCAGTCCGTAGCGATCGTGAAACGCACGGCACATCGCTTCGCCGGCGATTTTAGAAGCCCCGTAAAAATTGCGGTTGTTGAAGGGGTGGGTTTCCGTCATCGGTACTTCGACTGCATCGCCGTACACCGATGCCGATGACGAATAGACTAAGCGTTCGACGTTATTATTAACGCACGCCTCCAACACGTTGAAAGTGCCTTCGATGTTGACGTGGAATGCCGTACGAGGAAAATCTTTGCAATGCAACAACCACATCGCCGCCAAATGAATGACACCGTCGATTCCTTGCATTGCATCGTTCAATAAGTCGATTTCTCGGATGTCTCCGCCGTTCGCATACAGTTTACAGCGCGTATCGTTTAGGTAGGGTTCGATATGCGATCTTTTGCCCCGAGCAAAATTATCGTAGATGATGACTTCGCCGACATCAGTCTTGAGTAGTTCAGCAACGACATGGCTTCCTATAAAACCCGCGCCGCCGATTACTAATATTCTTTTTCCCGAGATATTCATTTTTTCATTTAACCGTTGATGTAATTGTCGACTAGATATCGCGCAAATGGGAATGCGCTGGTGAATGCCGGCGAGATTGCATTCAGTATGTGCGTTTCTTGTTCGCCGCGTTCTATCAGAAAATCGGTCACCAGTTCGTTTTTCGATGTATCAAGCATTTGCGCGCGAATGCCCACTTTATCGCATGGAAGAAGATGTCGTGCTTTAAGACGTGGGAGTATACCTTGTGCGGCTTCGGCAAACCAGCGTTTGAAGTATCTTCTGCCTTCTTGATATGCCAATAATCGAAATCCTTGTTTATTTTCAATATACTGACAGCCCAGATGATAGAGGATTTTTCCGGTCTCTCTAAACTGAACACCATCTAACCCCCGATAGTTTTCACGCCCCCATGCCGGTACCGCTGTTGGGCCTAAATATACTGCTCCATCGGTAGACGTTGTGGTATGTACGCCAAGGAAAGGCACGCGTAAATCGGGCACCGGATATATCAAATGGCGGATGCCGATTCCTGATTTTTCATCTAGTTTCCAATATAATCCTTTAAAAGGCAGAAGCGTATATTGTCTGCCCGCACCGAATGCATGCGCTACGGTATCGGCATGAAGGCCCGCACAATTGATTAAATGGCGATATCCGATGCTTCCCTTAGGCGTCGAAACTTCTTGTTTTTCTTTATCCACCGACAAAAAAGGGGCATCGGTAAGGATGTTAATATTTTCCGACTCAAGTTCGCTAACCAGTGTTTTAATAACCGCTTTGGGATCAATCACCGAAGTTGAGGACACCCAGATTGCCTCACCCGTCGCCGACCGCGCTTCCGGTTCGAGCTCACTTAATTGCTTGGCATCGATTTTTGAAGCTTCCACACCGTTTTGTTGTGCGCGATTCAACAAAAGATCGATTTGAGGTCCGTCTTCCTCTCTAACCGGCACAAGCACTTTTCCCAAGGGCAATACCGGCAGATCCCTTTCTTTGCACCATGCGACCATTTCTCTTGCGCCAGCCCCGCAGACTTTGGCCTTGAGAGATTGTGAGGGGTAATATATTCCGCTGTGCATAACACCGCTGTTGCGTCCGCTGGAATGCATACCTATCGCCGATTCTTTTTCTAAGACAACGATGTTCGCATTTTTTCCCTTTGAAATGCAAAGTTGACGCGCAATTGTCAAACCGACGATGCCGCCTCCGACGATTAAATAATCGGCAAGGTTTTTATCTATTTTCATTTTGATTTGGTTTATGCCCGGTTACTACAGCCAGATTTTAGAAAATTCAAAGCGAAAAGCAAAAAGGGGTCAGGTTCATTAATGAAACGGCCATTTTAAATAATTGATTATAAACAAAGCTGCCGGCACAGTTAAACCCAGCGACCAGAATATAAACCAGTCTAATCGCTACCTCATTTCTTCAAACTGTTTACCATCAATTCGAAGGAGACAGGCTCGTTGATTATCAGCTTTTACCATCTAACCATGATGGGTTTGTGCTCTGAACCCTCCTACGCCTCAATGCCATTAACTTAAGGGCTTTTCCGTTCTCACTAAGCCCTTCGGCCACGCTCAGGGGAGCCATGTCGAAGGATGAGTGGAAGGTATGAGCCGATAAGTTAAGCCGCCCATGGTTCGACAGAGCTCTCCTGAGCTTAGCCGAAGGGCTCACCACGAACGGCTTAACTTAATGAGATTACATCCTAAACCTTGAACAATTGCTCCAAAGTATCGACAAACAAGATACGCTCTACCCATTGATCCAACTGGTCTTTGCCTGCCAGGTTAATTTGTTCTTCTACCCAAACTGGATGTCCGCCGAATTTCAGTTGAATTTGTTTCAGAAGCATTTGAGCCTCTCCTTTGATTTCTCCTTTGATTTCTCCTTCTTTTCTGCCTTCTTCTCTTAATATCTGCGCTAATCCCATACGTGCCTCCGCTTCGGATAAATAGTCTTTACGATAGGTTTCGATTTCATCTTCTGTCAGGTTCGTATAATAATCGACAAAGTCGATATATTTTAGTTGCTTTTTCGGGTCGGGCTCCAGTTGCACTAGACCCAATTGTGCATCATGGTAGATATCCAGCTTTTGTTCTTTGGCATAACGCATATTGGGTAAGTTCAGGCGGGCGACGATGTTACCGCTAGTGCGATAATCGTCAGCCGACCGATTTTTCAGTTCGCAACTGATGTATTGAAAACTGAGGTAGGTGTGCCGATCGCCGCCTAAATGCAATTCGTACGGATGATGCCCCCGATCCAGAAAAATGACGACAGGAACCACGCGTTCGGTTTGTGCCAACTCGGATAAGTCCAGGCAATAATGTGCTAGGCGATGAATGGAAAAGCGCCGGGCTTCGGTTTCTTCTTCCAGCAGAAACAAAATCACTTCGCGACGACCATCGGGCCATTCGACGAGTAACGGCGTATCCAATTCGTGAAAGCGGTCGCCGAGTCGTTCTTTTAGCTGTTCTTGTCGAAACGGGATAATGCGCGCTTGTTGCAAATCGTCGTGTGCTTCCTCAGCGGCAAAAAACTGCAAGGCTTGCACCGGGTAATCCAGAATCAGGTTTTTAAAGTTTTGATCGTGCATGCCAGCTATCTTGGGAAACACACTTTAGTTTCGAAGGTACTCTTAAATTTAATCCCGGCTTTGTATTTAGACTCATAATTCCGCTAGACACGTTTCCACGATAGCTTTTTGGCTCGTTTCATTCAAATCCGGCCCCATCGGCAAACTCATCACCTGCCCGGCAATATTTTGCGCGACCTGCGTGCAATCAGGGCAGCATAAGTGCTTATAGGCCAGTTGTTCGTTGAGCGGTACCGGATAATGCACGGCTATTGGAATACCGGTTTGATTTAAATGCGCTTGCAGGACTTCGCGTTTCGGCGTAAAGACTGTGTATTGTGCGAAAACGCTGGTGCGGTCAGGGCGCTGTTGTACGTGTGAGATGCCGGCTTCGTCCAACAACTGGTTGTAGCGCCGGCCAACGGCAAGGCGTTGCTCTACTTCCCAGTCGAAGCGTTCGAGCTTAGCCAGGACGATGGCGCATTGCAGCGTATCCATGCGGCCGCCCTCGCCAATGCGGGTATGCACGTAGCGTTTGCTCTGGCCATGGTAGCGTATCTCCCGGAACCCCTGAGTGATGTTTTCGTCGTTGGTAAAACTGGCGCTGCCGTCACAATTGCAGCAGAGCGGTTTGTTCGGAAAAACTGGTACAGCCAATCGTCCATAAATTACAGGATTTGCGTCCTTTGAATGTCGCACCCACGCTTTGCGCGGCATCTTCGATCACCGGTAAGCTATCATTTAGCGCTAATCGCGATGACCTCATCCATATCAGTCGACTGAACATAAAGACTGGCCGTCATTTCAAGCTAAAACCAAGCCAAACAACTGCTTCATGCTCGAAACCATTAAGCTGTATAGCATAATACTACCCATTTGGCCCCCTCTTTTCCAAACAGAAGGGTTTCGGCGCGTAGCCAAAATCATCTATTGCGGCTTGGTTATCAGCAGTCAAGTCCTGGAACATGCGTTCGACCATTTCTTGTCGAACAAATGCTGACTCAGGAAATTTCTTTGCCAGTGCGATCAAGAGCGAAAATGGCGCTAAAGGTATCGGAATCAGAACCGGCGTTCTTCCCTCTCCTTGAAAAATTCTTTTTACCAACTCTGGAAAACCTAAAACCTCACCACCTCCCAAGTTGTATGCTCTATTGATGGTTTTATTTGATTTAAGTGCTGCAACACAGGCATCAGCCAGGTCGTCGACATGGACTGGCTGTCGTAGGCCGTTTGCTCCGATTGGAATCGGAAAAAAACCGAACTTTCGGATCATCGTCTTTATGAAGGAAACATTCTGATCGGCATCGGCTCCATAAATCATAGTCGGACGAAACAACGTCCACCCGATACCAGTTGCCTCGCACTCCATAGAAAAGAGATTTTCCGCACGCTCTTGCTGAGCCACAAAATCCTGCTCAATAGCAGAAGTTGAACCTCGCTTTGAGAACCGAGCAGTCGAACCAAATGCAATGAATCTTCTCGCTCCCAAGGACTGCGCCATTTTCACCACAACCTCAATAGAGGGAAGTGGAGCCAAAGAGATTACTGTATCCACAAAGTCGAGGCGCGGAACAAAGCTGCAGGTCGACTCTTCAAATATATACGTCGTAATACCTTCGGCGGCACTTCTATCTTCTCGACCAATGCGATAAGCCACGTAACCCGCAGATGCCAAGCGTGGGAGCAGCGCTAAACCTATCTGGCTGGAGGCGCCAACAACTGCAACACGTTCAGCCCTTAACTCGGTTACCCTTACCATCACACGACTTCGGGACTGCGAGTATTATTAACGACAGCCAACAGGACCGACTCCATTTGCTGTCGTATCTTCACTGCGGAAAAGCGACTTTGTACATAAGCCAATCCTTCCGCCCCCATTTTTTCAACTTGAGCTTTGTCACTCAACAACTCAAGTACTAACCTGCTAAGGTTCTCGTCGTTGTCGGGTTCAAACATCACGCCAGACCCGGCATCATTCACGATACGTTCTGCTTCCCCTCGAATTCCACAGAGCACCGCCTTACCACACGCCATGTAATCAATCAGTTTAGTCGGAATCGCACCATCAAATAAAGGAATGTCTCGTAACGTGACCAAACACAAATCAGCCGCATTGATATACAAACGAGCATCATCCTTCGGGACTGGGGGAAGCACGAGAACATTCTTTATGCCAAGTGCTGATACCTGATTTTCAGTTTCAATCCGCTTGATACCGTCGCCGATTAAAACAAAAAGGATGTCTTGCCGTTCCTGCAAGCGTTGCGCTGCACGGAGTGTAACGGGCAAGTTATTAGCCTCACCTAACGCACCAAAGTACATGACAATTTTTTTTTCATGCCAACCGTATTTTTCTCGGATAAATGCTGCCCCTGGCGCATCAGGGTAAAGCTTGTCGAAATCCACGCCACAGGTTACGAGTTCAACCTTGCTTTTTGGCCAACCCCGGGAACAAATGTCATCGCGGATCCCCTCAGTCAAAGCCACAATCTTCACAGACTGGTTGTAAAGCACACGCTCCATCCACGTCATAATTCTGATGAGTTGCCTGCTTTTCAAGATACCCATCTGCACAGCAGAAGCTGGCCACAGATCGCGGACTTCAATTACAAAGGGGATTCGCCTCGCCCTGCAAATTAGCCAGACTGGAAACATCGGAAAAATCGGTGGCGAAGATGCTAATATAACATCCGGTTTGTCGACGGCCAACAACCCGAGCGGGCATGACAATGTAAAGGAGATAAAGCTCAGCAATCGCCCCAGATAGCTTCGATGCAACTCGGAATAGGTATAAGTTCGCACCACGTTCACTTTGCCATCGCGTATGCGTCTAACAATGCGCCGGTACCAAGGCAAAGTCGGGTTATTCCTCTGCATGTACCCCGTTTCGCCGGATATCACCGTAACATCATGGCCTCGATCGGCCAAAAACTGCGTCAACTCATAAACTAGTGAATGCCCGGGCGCGCTATGTCCCTGGTAATACTGATACACAACAGCAACTTTCATCGCAATGCCTTATAAATTTTCACCAGCTTTTTTTCTTCTTCTTCCCAGCACACTAGCTGCCGCACCGTTGCCAAGTTTGCCCGCCAAGAGGCAAAGCGTTGTTCGTCCGAAAAAAAATCATCAATCAATATCGACAGCTTTTCAGGTGTACTACTATCCCCAACCAAACCTATCTGCTGCCCTTCGATCAGCTTCCGAATCTCAGGCAAATCGCTAGCCAGAATCGGAAGACCAGCCGAAATGAATTCAAACAACTTGTTGGGTGTACAATAACGATTATTAAGACATGTTGCTTGATACGGGATCACCCCAGCGTCCGCAGCTACAGTAAGTGCCAGCAAATCATTCTGTGGAACTGCTGGATGAAAAAAAACTCTGTCGGCCAAAGCCATCTTCTTCAGGCTGCGCAACAACAGCCCATCGCCAAGAACGACAAGTACTACTGAGGGGTTTTGTACATGACGCATAGCATCTATCAACACCTCCAAATTACGCCCTACAGATAGCCCTCCTTGTAGCAACAATACTTTTTTGTCTGCGGCTAAACCAAAGACTTCATGAAACCGTCGAAACCTTATCGGAATATTGAGTGAACGTTCTGCGTTGTATATCACCTTGACATCACTAACGCCGTACCGCCGTTCCAACTCTGTTGCAATCGACTGATTGACGGTAATAACAACGTCGCAAGCCCCGATGTATTTTGCCTCAATCTCTGCCCAACGGCGTTTCTCGCGGTTAGAAAACTCCTGCTCGCTGTAGAGTTCATGGCTGTCATAAACCAGCCTGGCACCGCATGCGTCGGCCAACTGCTTTGCAACAGGCAACATAGGCAAATCGTTTGCCACAATAACGTGGGGCGCAAATCGCGATGTCGTGCTGCAAAATAGTTTGGAATAAAACGATTCCTGATCCACCAAATGCCGCCATGCCATCCGCTTCAGCCAGCGCATCAGGTAACCATTCATGGGCAAGTGACCACGCACCCAGCGATAGGTATCCAGAACCCGATTTTCCCGATTGGCATGGCCAGCATCCAAGCCAATCCGTACCACGCGCCGATCATCCGTGCACTGAGCGTCTAGCGGCATTGCGACAATGGTAACATCCCAGCCCGCGGCCTCAAGACTATCGGCGCTCAATAAGATCCTGCGGTCTATCTGACGATCAGGAGTCAACATCACCACAGAGGATCTTAATTTTTTCATCTTTTCTTATAGTCTCGCTGTACCTTGGCCGCCGTGCTTCAAAGCAAGGTACCATTGCTGTAGTCGCGCAACCACCGCACTGGAGGAAAACCGGGCGAGAAAGTCCGAGCGCAATGCCTCCGAGTCATAGCTTCCCGTATGCTCAGTCATCCACTGCATCGCTAGTTCCAGGGCCTCGATATCATCCAAAGGCACCAACAATCCGTTACCCGCATGCACGATGTCTTCAGGGCCACCACAGCGGGTAGCAATCAACGGCTTGCCAAAAGACAGCGCCTCGATGAAGGCAATACCAAAGGTCTCACCTCGGCTTGGTAGCACAAAAGCATCGCACCTTTGATAGTGCTCAGGCATCTTATCGCGAGGCACCGAGCCCAACCAGAACACCCGCCCAGTCAAACCAAGATCGGCGACCATCTGTTGAAAGAATGGAAGCCCGGGACCGTCGCCGACAATGCGCAAAGTCACGTTTCCGTCAACTTGGGCCAGCGCTTTTAGCAGCACATCAGTTCCCTTCGCATGACTGGGCCCACCAACACTGAGAAATGAAAATCCATCGTGCTGGGTTGGCGCATTGGTGTGATCCGATCCAAAATAGTCAGGTAGAAAATTGGGCATAATGGCTACCTCATCCGCCATGCCCAGACCAACAATGCGATCGGCCAGTGCCTGGCTCACGGCACTGCACAGTGACACACTAGCGTAAGTGTCGGTCACCAGTGGCATCACATCTCCATTTTGCAGACATAGTGCCGGCGGAGGAAAGGGGCCTAAATGCTCTGTAAGGCCTACCGCAATCCCATATTCACGCCCCAGCGCCACCGCAGCAGCGCCACCTGGATAGACGGCGTGGGCGTGGATCAAATCGGGCTTGCCAAACCGTTCAATAAAGTCCTCAAGTGCTACCCTCGCTTGCGAACTTAAGGCCTTGGCAGTTGAGGCCCATTTGCTTTGCCGTCCAAATCGAGGAAGGTAGGGAGCCCACACCCTGTATTCATGCAAGCCGGACTGGGCCTGTTCAACCACCAACCGGGGTGTACGCAACGCATACCTCAAGAACCGGAGAATATGCCAGGGACGCCAAGGTATGCGGCATCGAGCAAGATCAAAGCAACATAACGCGACCGTCCAGCCAGGCCATAACCGGGCAATCTCATGGGCCTGCTCCACAAAAAAGGTGCCACTTAAAGGCTGGTCAGCGGTTGGGCACCAAGAAGGGAGTATAAATACACGCATGGCTTGTCTGGACTCATGCCCGTTCGCGAGGCTGCAAATCTGCAATTCGCCACAGTCCAAGTGACTTGTCTCCCGCCAAGCCACCGGCCTCGGTGCACTTTTCCGATATCAGAAGCGAGGGCTGGGGAAAGTTGAAGGGCGGCAAGGTCAGGTTCAACGCCCGCCAACCCGTCGCATCAAGGTCCGTATTGGGTGTAGTTCGTGTGAACGTTGTCGTCAAAAGCCATTGGCACTTGCTCTTTCGGATCGTCTCGATCGCTGCCAAGGCGTCTTCGTAAGGCAAATGAACCAAGCAGTCACGGCAAAAAACAAGATCAGCTTCAGGTAGTGGCCCAGAGATCAAATTGACACATCGGAACACTCGATCGGATCCGCCAAACAGACGCTGATTTTTACTAACCATTTCATCCACCAGATCCGCACCGGTGTAGTGAATGCCGACAAGGTCAACGTCGCGCATCCAATGAAAATCCCCGCAGGGGATATCAACAATGCTCTTGACACCCAGTTGACGAAAAATCTTAGGTAGCTCGCTACGGATGATTCTGGTTTGAAACCGGGTAGCACCTGCACCTGAAAGTGATTCAGTGCCCACAAACCCATTGAACCGGTAGATAGCAGAAAAATCTAACCTTGTACTCTCAGTATCAATCTGTCTCTGCATATTCGAGCGAAACAAGCGCTTTGCGCTGACCGGAAGAGAATGAAATGCACTCCGCAGCAAAGGTTTAGCAAACGATAGGAGCGCACGACGTCCATTCGATGAATTGCGAAGCAACCTAAGCGCGGCCCGAAAGGTCTCCCAAGCCGCAAGTGGCAGCCTCTGAGTAAGTCGGGCAACCGTAGCATCTCCAAGCGCCGTAAAGAAGTCTGCATCATAAACTGCAGGCTCTTTTAGGCTTAAAATTTCAGGAAGCAACCTCACATAGAGGTCGCGCAAGTACACTTTTTCGATACTGCTAAGTCTGTTTCGGTTAGTGATGGAGACCAGCTGTTCGGCCATACCGACGAAAGGCATATGCTGACTCAATACCAGAACGAGTCTGTGTAGCATTTCTATGCCAACATCCTCATCAAGCAGCTCAAATTTATCCATCGCTTTACGTGGAATGAATAAACTACTGAAATCCAAAGGCAAGCCACAGTAGATTTTGCGGAACATAATTGAGGGGTCAAGCGATGGAAGTGCAATGGGCACGCCATCTGCGTCGCTGCCATCAAATAATGTGTAGTCGCAAAACACTACAGCGTCTTGCAACTCAAATTTCTCGACAAACGCAACCTGCCGAGTAATCTTGTCCGATGTGTAAGCGGCCCCCGGCAGCAGCAAGCTAATGAAATCCCCCTTGCTAGCTGATTTGCCCAGATGAATCGCCTTGGCAAGACTGCCGCAATCGGAAACAACGGGCTTGAAAGGCGATTTACAAGAGTAAACCGGAAGGACCTCAATGTTTTTCCAGGTTTGCGCATGTGCTATGGCGACTCGCATCTCTCCGTCCACTTCATCGTCGGCCATCGGCACAATGATGGACACAAGCGGCTCGTAGCCTGACGGATGCTCGTTATTCACGCTACCACCGGCCTGTCAACAGTCGAACGCATTTGCGCACCACGGCATACAGCACCGCATTTTGTTGCAAGAACTCCCTGCACTTCCGTCCCATTGGAGAATACAAGATTGATTCATAGCACCTCATAATCGCCCGGTGCAAGGCACCCCAGTTGATTCGAATAGTCAGAAAGGGGTCGGTTATTGAATCGAAATAGAGTAGCGGGCGGTTAGTAGGAATTCGCATTTGCTGACCTGAGATTGTGTTCAGCTCTGCCTCTGCAGAAGTGCGCCACGCAATCAAGCCGTAACATGGCTCATATCCCTTGTCAACTGCGCCAGAATCCGAAATATGTGCGTCAATGGCATCAATGAATGACCGAAAGTGGTATTTTCCTGACTTGATAACATCGTCGTAGGCTCGTTCTGTCATCGTTTTTAGGCCCTCGATGTCCTCCAGCGCAGAAAAAACCTCGTCAACGTTGCTAAAGTCTTTCTTCAATGGGATGAAATGGTCCCACGGCCGAACAACGCCCGAATAGTTCCCTTCAAACAGCACCAAGCCAGACTTCATGGCGATGGCTTCGAAAATTCTGGGGGAAACCTGGTTCATGTGAATCGTGTCATCGTGCCCCTGCAGAAAGCGCTCATGCACAGATTCAAAGTCGACATCCGGATGTGCTTTGAGAAAATCTTCAATGGCAGGCTTGATCGAGCCGTCGAAGTCAAAAACATTGGAGCCACTTTCCGTCCCCAAAACAGCCTTGCAGTTCCCGATGAATTCTGGCCAGGCCGGCCCATAGATACGAGACTCTTCCGTGACCTCAATGTTGGCGGGGATGCGCCGTTCCGCACATATCTGTTTCATTCGCTGCCCTATCAGCAGCTTTTCTTGAGTTAGACGTCCATAAGTAAAGGGCACGGGCCTACTTCGATATCCCAGTGTCCAGTTCCGCTCAGCTAGAGGCTTGGGGGTCGGCAAATCCAACAGACTGTCTGGCACATAACCAGTGAGGGCATTGATAAAGGTAACGCTTCTAAATGCGTCATCACGAAAAACATCACGCCAATAGGCCTCTGGCACGCAGGTAACAATGGTGTCCATGCCCAACGCAATCAGAGTCTTTTCGTGCCACAGGAAGTACTCATATTCGTCCTGAAGAATGGCAATTTTCAGACCGGAAAAGTCGGCTACCCGTTTACGAAAAGCCGGGGAGATCGACAGGCAGCGCGCCCAGAAGCAGTAACTAAAAATCAGACAATCAAACGGTTCTAGATCGAATTCCAGCGGCCCCGAGTCCATGTCGTAATAGTGAACACGGTGTGATGAATAGTCACCAAACGCTCGCACATAGTCCCGAACCGCATTGGTAAAAGACGGTAGGCGTGAGTAGCAAAAAAGTACGTTTCTACGCACCGGTGTTGTCCACAAACTGTTGGTGCCACAGCTCAAGACTCAGCAAAGCCCATAGATTACGGCCATAGGCACTTTGCGAATCGAGGACCGCATCGATGGACAGCCCATTGCCCAGGTAGGGACGTGTACGAGCGCGTTGTGAACCTAGAACGTCACCGATCAAATCCCTAGCTGGGCCGCCCCGTTTAAGCCACAGATTAAGGGGTACCGGAAAGCCCATTTTGTCTTTGCGGTCACGGATGGCTGCGGGCAGATGGTTGCTGAACACGGCTTTCAGCAAGCGCTTTAATTCGCCGTTACGGAACTTAATATCAGCCGGAATGGTGGCTGCAAATTCCACCAGGGGATGATCGAGGAACGGTACACGCGCTTCAACGCCGTGTGCCATGCTCATGCGATCCTCAACCTGCAACAGCGCCGGCAACAGCGTCTTGAAGTCGAAGTGCGTCATGGAGTCGAAGTATGACTCCTTGCCCACATTGCTGCCCCAAAAAATGCTCTTGAACTCTTCGAAGGTGGCACGCTGGTCAATGGCCTCGGGCGCCAGAATGATGCCAAACGTATTGGCTCGGTTCACCAGGCGCCAATAGCGCTCGTCTCGTTCACCAAACAGGCCGCCAGACCAGAACTCGCGTAGCATGGGTTTGTACTGGCGCAAGGTTTCAAGATTCGGAATAATGGACTCATAAGAAACCACGTAGTTTCCATTGTGCAAAGTGCCATCAATAGCACCCTTGATGCACTGCTCAAAATAAGCCGCCAAGTAGCGGGCATAGCCGCCGAAGATTTCATCTCCCCCTTGCCCGCCAAGCACCACCTTGATGTGTTCGCCCACCTGCTTGGAAACCATGTACTGCGGAAAAGATCCGGGCCCCGCAGTCGGCTGATCCAGATGCCAGATGACCTTGGCAATGTGGTCAACAAAATCCTGCTCACTAATATCCGCTACATGCAGTTGCATGTTCTGTTCGTCCGCAAGGGCTTTGGCATAACGCGATTCATCAAACTCAAGGCCATCCATAAAGCGGCCGTTGAATGCTTTGAAGGGGCCATCCGGCCGTACTTCGCGTGCGAGCGATGCCAACAAGCTGGAGTCGACCCCACCGCTGACGTAACTTCCCACCTCGACATCGGCCCGCATATGCATATGTACGGAGTCTTGTAGCAGTTGACGCAGACGTTCGGTAAACCACTGCTCGGTATGGTCGTAATCAACCTCGTAATGCACCTCCCAATAGCGTTGCATCTGAGGCTTTTGGCCTGGCGTGACGAAGGCGAAGTGGGCGGCTGGCATTTGCCACGCGCCATCCATCAGTGTCTTCTCACCTAGACAAAACTGAAAGGTGAAGTAATCGGAGAGCGCCGCGCTATTGACCGAACGCCGGTCCAGAAAGGGTAGCAGCGCCTTGATCTCGGAAGCAAAATAAAAGCTCTGGGAAGTCTTTGCCCAGTAGAGGGGTTTGATCCCAAACCGGTCGCGCGCCAGAAACAAGCGTTGCTCAGCTGCGTCCCAGATTGCGATTGCAAACATGCCCCGCAACTTGTTGACACAGTCCGCTCCCCAGCACTGGAAGGCATGCAAGACCACTTCGGTGTCGGAGTGAGTGCGAAACAAGCTTTCGCCCAGTTCCGCCCGCAACTCAATGTAGTTGAATATCTCTCCGTTGTAGATGATGGTGTAGCGGCCATCATCGCTGTGCATGGGTTGGGCACCCTTCTCCAAATCGATGATGGAAAGGCGTACGTGCCCAAAACCTACTTGCCCGTTTGGCGACACCCACTTGCCCGTTCCGTCAGGTCCGCGGTGGCGGATAAGGGTTAAGCCTACATCAAGGTCGGCAGATGACTGATCAATTGCACGAGAGCGGTCCGCAAGAAGACCAAAAAATCCACACATTTGCTTTCAACCTCGTCCAATAAACCGTTTTAACCTTGGCTTCAAAGTTAGCCTCACCGACTCTGGCAACTTCCACCACATATAAATGGCAAATCGCCTAAAAAAATCTTTAAGGCCATGCGATCCAACAACTGTATGAATAATCGTGTCCGTCGAAGGCTGAGGGGGCTTTGCCCGAATGGGACAGGTTGTAACCGGTGTTGGATGATCCGATTTATTGGTATCTGCGACGATTCTGGACAAATTGTCGCTGTGGGACCGTAGTTCGGTGAGCGATCGCTCCATTTCCGTGTCTACTAAATTCACAAACGACCTGTATGAGTACTTGTTCGATGCAATTACGTCGCGCCAAGCCCGCTCGGACATTGCATCAACATAGTCGCCGTTAGCCAATAATCCGAACACTTCATTGAGATTACTACCATCTTTTTTCAACGGAATGAAATGGATTCCTGGCTTCACCACTCCTGAGTAGTTACCTTCAAAAAGAACCAATACGGTACGCGCAGCAATAGCCTCAAAAATTCGGGGAGAAGCTTGATTCATTAAATTTGGAATTTCTAAAGGCTTAATTAGATTCTCATATATCTCATCATCGGTAGTATCATGATTTTTGATTTTGTAGTCTTTAATCATTTTTATCAGACTACCATCCCAGTCAAATACATTACTCCCGCTTTCCGAACCCAACATGGCTCGGCATGAAGACATAAATTCATACCATTTCGGACCATAAATTCTAGCCTCTTCCGTCCATGCAACATCATGAGGAATCTCTCTATCTAGGCAGTATTCTTTAACAAGTTTAGCGATCCTGACTTTTTCCTGCCCAAGTTCCCCATACCGAACTGGCAATGGGCGCCCCCGGTATCCAACAATCAAACTTCTTTCAGAGGGGGGAATTTGGGTATGAGTTCTTAAATCATCAGGAACAAACCCAGTTAACACGCTAACAAAACGAATTCCTGGAAAATCTCGAGGTGGATATACTGTTGCCACTCCGTCAGATGGTACAACAGTAAAAACGAGACTTATGCCGAGCCGTTTTATCCAATCCCAAGTACAAGTCGGATGATCATACTCATCCTGGATAAAAAGGACCTTCAGTCCGCGAAATTGGGACAAAGCGTTGGCATTTTTCTGAGATATCTGATTGAAAGGTAACCGGATAGTGTAATGAACAACTACTACATCAAACAGCGAATAATCAATATTTAGATCAGCATATTGATCTTGATGCACAAAAAAAGACCGATGCCTTGAATATTTTTGAAAGCTAGCTAGATGCTCAAATACGGTAGCCGTATATGTTTGCGTAGCATTATAAAGATAGAGAACATTCATAGAAAACTACTTTGTAGCAGTCGCGTATAAGTCCAAACCAACTATTTTTGGCCATCGCGTAGTCAATAACTCGATTCTTGGTGTATTAGTGAAAGGAGGTTCTTGATCAATATTTTCAATTCTTGCAGTAAAGTTTGAAAACTGTGCACACATTTTTTTCACTGATTTCACTGAAATCCAATCCGTATGAGGAGCCTCCGCTCCGTCCGAATTTGAGTCATACGCTGCACGTTCCCTAGTGGCGCTACTACCAACCACCCCTCTGTACCCCGCAAACTCTTTTACCATATAAGCCAATGTTGTCATTGGAGCCATACGGAATCTTCTATAAGAATACGCATAATAGACCATAAAAATCAGCTGTCCATCAGGACGCAACAGTCTCCAGCACTGATCTATTGCCAACTGAAGATTACCCGTGTGATGTAAACATCCAATGGCTACAACACATTCAAATGTTTCTGACTTAAACGGCGGATCAAGAACACTACCTTGCGTTGCATGACCTTTTAGTCCATTTTGATTAAGCCTATGATTTACCATATCCACTGGACCGCCCGCTATATCAAGTCCTGAGTAACGAGCTCCTGTTTCAGCTAATCGCTGTGCAACAGAGCCATAACCCAATCCAACCTCAAGCACGTCTTTTCCATTGAGCACCTCAAATGGAATATGATCTGACAAATATGGGTAAAAATTAAAATACCAATCATCGAATTTCTTCAGCGATTCCGGAGAAGAATCAGTAATTCCCAGATATTTTGCTAACTGCGATCCGCATAGCTCGTTCCAAAATCCTGAGTTTTCGTTCGATATTCGTTTTTGATCCATAATTAACTCACATTTGAATTAAAGATAAAGACACACTCTTTAAAAATATTTTGCAATTAATCTGTGTGCAAGCATGGTTATATAATAATTATGGCTAGACAGTGAAAAACGGATAATATATTATATTAAAATTTTATAATTTTTATTATTATAATTCTTAACATTACTTAAGCACAAAGCAACAAATCGACAGGTGCAATTGTTAAACAATAAGCCTTGGCCGAAAATCAATACGGGCACACTTCTTTCTAGACAACTTAAAAAATTAGTAACAATATTAAACTAATTAGCGACTAAACTCATGTAATTTATATTTCATACCAAAAAATAAAATGTCCAATTAAAAATGTGCGGGATTAAATTCATCCTTTACTGAGTCTAATACTTCTATATTTTATTGATTTTGAAAGTTTATATACACAATATAAAATGTTTAAAATACATATTGCAAATTACTTTTATAAAAATAAAAAACCACAGCAGAATGCAAATTCCTATGTAACCTAATTAAACAAGAATTTTCTTCTTTTTAAAAATAGCATTGACATCCATCCCATAAATAATATAGTCCGCTATTTTTTGATAGTCTGAATAATTCATATCGCGCCATTCATATATCCAATTTATAAATTCCTCCTCAGATAATTGAGCAATCTTATCTAAAAGTGGAGCTGGTTGATCAAGATGGGTTAATGCCTCACGTAAAGCAATAATTTGCTGTTCTGGAAGGAAGCGTACTTTAAGTCTCGCACTGCCCTGAAGATATGGTGCAGCAGATGATGCTTCTACAAAACCCATTTTAAAAATCTTTTCAAAATGAAGCCTGAGAGAGGCCACATCAAATGATCTTAGGTGAATGTATTGATATGGGAGGTTATCGTTTAGATAAGGATTCAAATCTTCCTTTAAAGGAACTCTAACAAATAAAAACCCATCAGGCTTCAAAACCTGAATAATTTTCTTACAGCATTGATTAAGATCTAAGACATGTTCCAAAACATCACAAACTACTACAGCATCAAATATATTATCCTGGTAAGGCATATCTTCTATTTTTGAAAATACAACCTCTATACCTTGTTGTTTCGCTACTTGTAAATAATCCAAACTAATATCCAACCCATATCGGTCAAATTGATTTAAAGGTGCAAGTAACCTTCCTAGACCAACACCAACATCTAATATTTTTGCTCCTTTAGAAATATGTTTTTCTAATAAAACTCTTGTAGACTGTTCTAAAGTTTCCCACAACTCGTTAGCAATGAATGGATTATCTTTTCCAGGCTCCATTGCATTTACATGATCAGATGCAATTTTCTTATAATTTTCTATATAGTCATCAGTTGACGAAAACACTGGAATTTCATGTAAAATTTCAATAGGTTTTCTTTTGTAAATCTTAGAATCAAAATAATTAGGCATTTTCAAAATTCCATTCTGCTGAATGAATAAAACACGCGCTTAGTGCAGAGTACGTTTCTGGCAAGCTTATGGTAACACTAAAACTTCGTCCTAAAAGGTCATATCTTTTCGAGGAGTTCAATAATTCTAAAGAATCTGCTTCGAGAACGCTGATACCGATTGTATATTCACCGGGACCAATCTGTAGTGGATTTAATGTCATTGATACTTCTCTTATCTGGCCTTTTATTATTCGAAAATTATCAGGTGGACTATAAATTCTGGCAATGCAATTGCCCGATAAATCGTTAAAAACTATTCCATATCTACAAGAAAAATCTCCTTCTTCCTCGCCTATTATATTTAATACGAATTGACATGGACGCATTGAAATTAATTTATTTGATCGCCCATTTTCTGAAAAAATAGAAAAACCACATATTTTCACACCTCGTTCTGAATTCCATCTTGAAATACCGCCTGGAGCAACAAAGTCAAACTGAGCTCCATTACTTTCATTATCAAAAATGGGGCTATAAGTGTGAGGGATAAAATTAGGTTCTTGAAATTTAATATTTATTGGCAAAGAAATATTTCGTGATGAATTATGGTGTGGAGTCTTTCTCAAATTCTTTAATTTCTTAGAACTGTCAATTAAGCTTTCATCGAGCGGTACAATTGGGGGGAAGGCATTTTTCAAATTATCTATTGGTCCATGCAGATATTCCTCATACGCTTTAACAACCAAAAAGGACTCATCCTGCATCCGAATCCTCCCTTGATCTAACCATATAGCTTCGTCGCAAAGCTCCAACACCTGCTGCATGGAATGAGAAACAAGCAACATGGTGCAGCCCGAACTCACTAGTTTTTCGACTCGAGCCTTGGATTTCGCAACAAAATAAGCATCCCCGGCACCCAGTACCTCATCTACGATCAAAATATCCGGCCGAATGGCTGTTGCAGCCGCAAACATCAGCCGAGCCTGCATTCCCAATGAATAGGTTTTGAACGGTTGATCGAGAAAGTCGCCTAACTCGCAAAACTCGATGATTCCGTCCATGGCTTCTTGGTATTCTTCGCGCCCGAGACCATTGTATTGTAACGATGCTTCGACGTTTTCCCGACCGGTATATTCCGGATGAAACCCCAAGCCAATGTTCATCAATGCCTGTACGGTACCGTTCACTTCTATACTTCCCAGGCTGGGCGCAAAGTTTCCGCAAATCAGTTTAAGGAGCGTTGTTTTGCCGGCTCCATTGCGTCCGACTATGCCAATTCGATGTCCGCGCGGAACATCCAACGATATGTCGCTAAGGGCCGAAAATTCCTTGGTTGGGGTTTTGGTTCTAATCCCAAACCGTTGCAATCTCAACACGTCAATCAACTGATCTCGCTGGCTTCCATGCAATCTATAGGTTTTGGAAACATTTTGTAGGCGAATTGCTAATGGCTCATGCATAGTCGAAGAAGATATATTTAGCTCGCTTAAAAACACTGAATCCTGCAAAAAAACTTACGAAAGCCAAAAGGCTGGCTCCGCCTGCAGCCACCGGATCGGGCCAGGTGCCATAACAGATAAGTTGTTGGAAAGTCAGTACGAAATACGACAAAGGGTTCAGGTAAATCAGCGATTTCATGGCTGCCGGCACCATTTCCGGCGTGTAGGCAAAAGGACTGAGCACGAAGAAAAGCATAATCACCAATGCGAGGCCGTGTTGAATATCCCGCGCCACAAGAGAGAATAGCGAAAACATCCAACCTATCCCCATAGCGAACATCAATAGTAATACCCAAAACACCGGAACCAGAATCGCCGCTTGCCAGCTGGCTCTACCCAGTGCATAACCTACTGCTAACGTAATGATCAATCCGACCAGGCTTGTTACCTGGCCTGCAATCGCCGCGCGCAATGGAATTAGCTCGGCGGGAAAGACGGTATTCAATAGTAGATTTTTGTTGGCGGACAATGACGTGGTAGCGGCCATCAATGCCTCGTTAAATCCCATTAGTGGTACAAGGCCAGAGAAGACCAATACCACATAGCCCATTTCGTTGAGACCTGATGGGCGGATTTTAAAGATGAATGTGTAAAGACCGGCATAAATACTTAGTTGTAATAAAGGAAACAGCACCATCCAAAGGGTACCAAAAACCGAACCCACATAGCGTTGGCGTACGTCATGGATGATGCCCTCCAATACGCGTTGACGATAGCCTGCCAGCACTCGTAATGAACGGAAAATGCCTAAAGATGCATTCATGAAAAAACCTTTTTATTTTGGTTCGCATGCCAATGAATTAGCTCTCGTAAACCTTGACCTAGCGGAATATTTGCTTTAAATGCAATTTCTTCTGCTGCTCGCCGTGTCGCACCGACACGATTTCGCACAAAAGGACTATCGAACTCTTTGAACTGAGCATCAAATCTTCGGGGATACAATTCACCAATCTTACTAACCAATTCCCGGATAGAGGTTTTTACACTAGTTCCTACGTTGTAATATCTGTTACTTATGATTGAATGCATCGCAAGAATATTTGCCCCGGCACAATCTCGCACATCTCTAAGAGCTTCTTGCAAATTTATATGCGTACCTCGCGAAAAATTATCATAAACGCGAACATGAGCCGCGCCTTCAGATAAGAGCTGATCAACAACATGGGAGCCAATAAATCCGGCACCTCCGATGACAAGGAAGCGATTGCCTTTAATCTGCATTGGTTACCCGCCAACCTGAGTCATTAGCTTGTCGTGCTTGGCTATGCAGCGCTTGATGAGCTCTGCGTTTTCACGGGTCCACTTAACGGTGCGCCTGATACCCTCGCGAACTTCCACCTGGGCGCTAAAACCCAATTCGTGCGCAGCCTTCTCGGTGGAAGCAAATCGCTTGCCGGAACGGTCCCAATCGCGTGCCGGACGCAGGTCGAGCGGCGTTTTGTTACCCGTGTATTCGTTGATCAGTGTAGCCAGTTCCAAAATACTCGTTTCTCTACCCGTCGCCAAATTGTAGACTTCTCCAGCAACCCCCTTTAACGCACAAGCCATGAGTCCGCGCGCCATATCTTCTACAAAAATAAAATCGCGACTGGCATTGCCGCCGTTATCCAAAGGTAAAGCCTCACCGTTCAACGCCCGCCAGATAAAAGTTGGCGTGACATTCCGCCAGACAGTATGCACTGTTCCGCGCCATTGCCCCGCGCCTAAAATTTCCCGAGGTCCATAGACATTGGAAAAGCGCGCCTTCACGAACGGCAATTGATAGCGCTGAAAATAGAAGTTGCCGTAAAGTTCGCCAATGATTTTGGAAATCGAGTACGGACTGTCGTGATATAGCGTCACCGGTTGCTCTTCAGTGGTTGCAGTAGGGGCATCATAGGTTTTTTCCGCCACTGCACATGCTGCAGCGGCATAGACAACTTTCTTGAGTTGCTTGAATTCTTTCAACCGATCGAACAGTTTCAGCGAGGTCAACGTGTTATTGTCGTGGTCTGCAAAAGGGTTGGCAATGGAGGACTGATTCCCATGGTAACAGGCCAAATGGAATGCAAAATCAAGATCGTCCGGTAATGCAGCGAGGATTTGCTCATCCGTAATTGAGCCGAAAACGAAACGAACGCGTGAATCGGAAGGAATATTGGCGACATCTGACGACAATAAATTGTCCACAATTATTATTTCACGCGGATATTGCTCCAGAATTTGACAGACCAGGTTGCTGCCAACAAATCCCGCGCCCCCAACAACCAAAACTTTGGAATCGGAAAAACTCATTACATTGCTCATTTTTGTTTCCAATCGATCGACGATGACTGTTTGTTTCTCAATATATTTCGGATATAAATACCACCTGGTGTAAAGTAGTTATCACTACTTCCTTTTTTTAAATGCTCGCTAATCGACTCGTGCATGTACATAAAATCCGATGGTCGATATTTACCGTCAATAACTGCCAAGAATACTTTCTTCCTGAATGAATCGATAGTCTTTGCTTTAACCGTAAACATTCGAATTTTATTTAATGGAACGGGGGTACCGCTTAATAAATCATCAAAACCGACTTGCGCTACAAGACCTGTTGTCGGATCTAGTAATAATTGAGTATCTCCCAGATAAAGGAGTTGCGCGTGATTGCCAATTGCCCCACCGTCGAAACCGATCGAGCGAAGGCTATTTTTATCAGTTCCGTACAAATAACCGGCAAGCAGTATCGTGTTACCGCAGTTTAGATATTCCGAATCCTTGATTTTTTCGTATGAAACGGCAGAACTATTACCATACTCCGCGAATTGAGCCGCAACTATCGTAGAAAAAATTGCCTTTAACGCATTTTCATCCAATTGCTGGAATTCACTACCCATTAAAAATTGTAATTCATTGATACAAGCTGAAAATGCTTGATCAACCGATCCGCTTCCCTTAATCGAATCGATCATTGGTTCGGTTAAGCATTTAAGGGAGCTTTCGCTGAATGTTTCGGTATTTGAAATTTCTTCTATAGGGATATTGGATGGCAAAATAATATTAATTTTTTCGTGCCCGTAATATCCTGCTCCCGCTCCAATTATTAATAAAAAGAGAGTATAAAAAAAAACTTTTCATTTACTGTCAAATTTCTGCTTTAAATGGCTGAATACGTCTGAAATTCCGTACTGATCATACCAAACCAATTGACGTCGAACCGTATCAACGAATCCGATCTTCGCTTTCCAACCGAAAGCGTCATAAGTTTCGGTTGCATCAAGTGAGACCACAGGCACGTCGTCTGCTGCTGGCGGAACGACAGGCACTTCTATGGCCTTCAATCCGAGAAAATCGCTGACGATATCAAAAATTTCCTTGATCGAATGAGCTTCTCCAGTCGAAATATTGAAGACGCCGGTTGGAGCATCGGCTTTGATAGCCAGATCCATAAAGGCGAGAAAATCGGACATATCCAGAAAATCTCTCGAGGTATCCGAACAAAAGCAATTCTGACCGGCCTTTAAACGTTTATAAAACGTCGGTATGGGGCCGATTGCAAGACGCGGACCGGTAACGTTGGCTATACGTAATGAGAGCGTCGGCACACCGGACATCAGCATGAATTGTTCACCCGCCGTTTTGGTAATACCGTAACTGGTAAAGGGAGCCGTGGGATGGCTAGCCGGAATAGGCAATTGCTGCGGCCGCCCGTAGCAAAGCGCTGTTTGATAATTAATCAGTCGTTTGACTTCGTGCAATTTTGCCGCTCGAGCAACATGGATACTACCTATAACGTTCGTACGGGAGTCTTCGAGCCAGTCATCCGGGTCTTTGTAGGCTGCCGCGGCATGCACCACCACGTCCGGCTTGAACGCATTGAAGCAGTCATCGACAAGAGCAGGGTCCGCGACAGATCCCTCTTTCACCGTTAAACCATCTACTTCGGGAACCACTTCGCGATTGCCGGTCGCGAAGTTATCAATCACGAATATATCATGGCCTTGCGGCAGCCAGTGTTCAATCAAATTCGAGCCCAGGCAACCCGCCCCGCCGGTAATTAAAATACGCATGCTATCCACCGATTATTTCTTATCTTGCAAGCGAAGGTGCGTATATTCGCCTAGCGTTCCATGCTTTTTGTAATACTCTATCGCAGAAGAAACTGTTTCTTGAAGCGAAGTAAATTCGATGTTTCCGAAGTCTTCGAAAGTGCGCGACGGATCCAATAGAATTGAATGAACATCATCCGGGCCCAGTTCTTTGACTTCCGCTTCCGGTTGATGCGGTAAGTCCATTGCATTAACCACTGCGTCGTAAAGCTCTTGAATAGCTACGTCCCTGCCTGACGAAAAGTGGTATGCGCCATGACCGATACCGTCGCATGCTTTCAAGACAACGCGCGCCAAATCTTTCACAAACACGAAATCGCGGCGTGCTTTAGTTACAAAACATTGCTTGCCATCTTTTAAACGTTGATAAAAGATCGGTAAAGGGCCGGCTACATTTCGCGGCCCCACCACATTGGCTAGACGGAAAGTAACGTAATCGATGCCCGATAGCTCAAGATAAAACTCGTTGGTCGTTTTAGAGATCGCATAACTACTGCTGCCAGGAAAACGAGGATGATCCAAACGTATGGGCTGTTGAATCGGTTTAAGTCCATAGCAAAGTGCCGTTTGAAAATAAACGAAGCGCTTGACGCTAAATTTTTTGGCTGCGTCTATGACGTTTGCTCCGCCCACGCAGTTAGTCAAGGTATCGTTGTACCAATCGTCCGGGTCTTTATAGGATGCTGCCGTGTGTACGATCGCATCGGGCTTGAAATCGCCGATAAGCTTATCCATTAATTCTTTGTCGGCGATGGTATCGATCGTTATCGTTAAATTCGGGTGATCGGCTAGATGCTCCCTTCGGCCTGTTGCCAAATTGTCCACTGTCAAAACCTGGTCGCCGCGCTCAAGCAACATTTCAATAATATGGGAACCGATTTGTCCCAAACCGCCCGTTACAAAAACTTTCATGAAATTTCCTAAAATAACCGTAAAAATAAAATTCTATGCTAGATAAGCAACAATATCGTGTGCGGCTTTTCCATGGCCATAAGGAACAAGACCCTGAGATTTCACACCGACAGCCCCAAAATCCTCAATAACCGAAACAATCAATTCTTTCGAGGCACCAACCAAACGATTCCAACTCAACTCAACCGTCTCGACCCACTCAGTCTCATCCCGCATCGTAATACAGGGTACGCCATAGAATAATGCCTCCTTCTGTACGCCGCCCGAATCGGTAAGAATGACCTTGGCTGCTTGTTCCAAGGCCACCATATCCAAAAACGGTAACGGCTCAGTAACAATTAACGAAGTTAAATGATGCGCAAGGCTATTTTCATTGATTAGCTTACGAGTACGAGGGGAAACGGAAAAACTACGGGCATTTGCCGCGACACTTCGGCAAGCGCCGAAACAATTTCCGAGAGTCGTTTAGAATCATCCGTATTTTCCGCCCGATGACAGGTCGCGAGCGCGAAACCACGTTCCGTTAGATTAAGCGCATTCAGTATCTTGCTCTGTGCTTTAGCTTTGTCCCGATAAAACAACGCAACGTCGTACATGACATCACCGACGTTATGCACGCCTTTGCCAATCCCCTCCGCCTTCAGATTGTTGACTGCTGTTTCTGTCGGACAAAAAAGTAAAGTGGATACTCTGTCGGCGAGGATACGATTAACTTCCTCGGGCATCCGCATGTTGAAAGAGCGTAATCCGGCTTCTACATGGGCTACCGGAATAAGCACCTTGACCGCCGCCAGAGCACCAGCCAGTGTAGAATTTGGTGTCGCCATATATCAAAACCCAATCCGGTTTTTCTTCCAGTAACACATTCTCGACCGCCTCGAGCATTCGACCAGTCATCGCCCCATGCTGACCTCCGGAGATTTCCAAATTGTACTTAGGATGCGGAATATCCAGCTCTTCAGAAAAGACTTTCGACATGTTATCGTCGAAGTGCTAGCCACTGTGTACCATTACTTCTTCGATTTTTCCGGCATATTCATCGCGAATCATGCGCGATACGGCGGCAGCCTTGAAAATTGAGAGCGCGCCCCGATTACAGTAACGATTTTCATGATACTGCGTTGACAAGGGCGTTGATAATCTCGGCTTGGGTCTCTTCGCCAATATAAGGATGCATTGGTAAACTGAAAACTCTAGCGGAGATGGCGCCCGCATTCTCAAGATTGTCAGAAATACGACAGACAGATTGATAAGCAGGCTGCTGGTGTAAAGGTACCGGATAGTGAACAGCCGTGGGAATACCGGCATCTTTAAGTTTTTCCAACACTACATCGCGATTTTCAACCTGGATGGTGAACTGCCCCCAAACGCAATCCCTATCGGGTCTAATGACCAAGCGGGTGACTGCGGGAATATCTTTCAACATTTTCAGATAACGATCACCAACTTTAGTGCGCTGTTCGATCTCCCAATCGAAGCGCTCCAGTTTTGCCAGTACCACAGCGCACTGCAGGGTATCCATACGGCCGCCTACGCCAATTCGCGCATGATAATATCGACGCTCCTGTCCATGAACGCGAATCTCGTGCATGGCTTTCGCCAAGACATCGTCGTTTGTAAAAATTGCCCCGCCGTCACCATAGCAGCCGAGCGGTTTGCTCGGAAAAAAGCTGGTACAGCCTATCGTCGATAAATTACAGGATTTGCGTCCTTTATAAGTCGCACCGAAGCTTTGTGCAGCGTCTTCGATAACCGGCAGGTCGTGTTTTTTTGCAATGTCGTTTATCTCGTCCATGTCGGCCGGTTGTCCGTAAAGACTGACCGGCATAATCGCTTTGGTTTTTTGAGTAATCGCCGCTTCGATTTTGCTTGCGTCAATATTACAGGTATCGGGTTCGATATCTACGAAAACCGGTTTGGCACCCAGCAGTACAATGACTTCCGCCGTAGCAATAAAAGTAAATGGCGTGGTAATGACTTCGTCGCCTGGCTTGATTCCCAATGCCATCAGCGAAATCAACAATGCTTCGGTTCCCGAGGCGACTGTAATGCAATGCTTTGAACCGGTATATGCGGCTAGCTTTTCTTCAAGTTGCTTAACTTCCGGCCCCATGATGTATTGGCCGTGATGTAATACTCGATGAATGTTTTGCTCGAGCGGTGGACGGATATTATTTTGTTGGGTTTTGAGATCGATAAAGTCGATGAAGCGATCTGAAGCCGGTATGTTTTGACGGATATACTCTTGTGGTGAAATCGTTTTATCCGGATGCGCTTTAAGTAAAGGCTCGTCTCGCGTAAGCAGTTTTATTTTGCTCTCTGCAAATCGTTTCATGGCCAGCAGTAATTGAGCATCTTCGGGATCTCCTGCTGAAAATACATTACCTTCCATTGCCAGCGCTGCTAACCAATGCTTGCCTTTAGCAAAGGCTTCAAGTAAAGCCAAGCATTTTGCATGTAACTGCCGGTTGGTTAGCCCTGCTCCTTGAAGCTCATTCCTCTGCTTTATTTCTTTATACAGGTTGTATTCCAAAGTTTGGACAGAGCCGACGTAAAGCCACAACTTACCTCCATGAAATGTACAAAGCTGAATCGCATCGCGCGCCTCTGTATAAAATGGCTGCCGTTTGGCGCATATATCCAACACAACATTCACATCCAAAAGTAAATCCATCTACCGCAAGCCTCGTACTTCTTCACGCAATGCAAATGCCTCAATTCTGTCGAGCTGTTTCTGCGTCAATGGCGGCAAGTCTTCATCTGCAGGCGGTGGCTCATTACGAATGCGATCCAATATTTCTTCCATTGCTTTTGCCATTGCCAACACTTCAGGAGGTAAAGTATAAGCATCGCCTTGTACTTCAACTTCATCATCCGGCACTGTGACAATCACCCGGAATTTTCCGTGCTTTAAACGGATGGGGGTCACAAACGACAGCTTTCCGTGATCATAGATGGCTTCAATATTCATTGCCAACCTCTTTTTTGAATACTGTATTGTCTTGTAAGACATAAATCGTACCGGTATGCGGGCATTTGGCTTCGCCCTTTCCTCGCAAAGGCAATTGAAGGCGTTCTCCATATTCACTCATCCAACCGATTTGTTTTGCCGGAACGCCAACCATCAATGCATAAGCGGGCACATCCTTATTGACGACCGAACCCGCGCCGATGAAGGCTTGTTCTCCGATCGTTACGCCGCAAACGATGGTGCAATTAGCACCCAACGTCACGCCTTTCTTGATCAGCGTATCGCGATATTCGTCCTTGCGGGACACGGCCGAGCGTGGATTATAGACATTTGTGAACACCATGCTCGGCCCGCAGAATACGTCGTCTTCCAGTGTGACATTATCGTACACCGACACGTTGTTTTGAATTTTGACGTTGTCGCCGATCTCAACCTTGTTGCCGACGAATACGTTTTGACCCAGCGAACAACGCGCGCCGATTTTAGCGCCGCCGCAGACATGCGCCCAATGCCATATACGGGTGTCTTCGCCAATTTGCGCACCTTCGTCAACGATGGCGGTAGGATGTATCGTATAACTCATCTTCAGTAATCCAATGGCAGTGAGACGCGTTTACCGTCTCTAGCGGAAAGATAGGTTGCAATCAACACTTCCAACGATCGCAAGCCTTCGCGTCCGTCCGTCTCCGGTTCCGCTCGCCCCCTAAGTACATCGATGACATTTTTGTAATACAGAGGGTGACCAAATCCGTAAACCGAAGTGGTTTCATAGTTGGCGCTTTTTACTTTATCGTCGTCCGGTTGTATATCGGCGAATTCCCAATGTTGAATTTCATTGACGGCAACACCGCCGATTCTCACCGAACCTTTCTCGCCCAAAATCGTAATCGAGCCTTCCAGGTTTTTAGGATATGTCAACATCGTAACATTCATCGAGCCCAATGCACCGGAGCGCCATTTAATACTGGCAACGCCGCTGTCTTCGACTTCGATGTTGCGCGCCAAGGTAGCGGTATAGGCTTGTATACTTTCTATGGGACCAATGATCCAGTCGAGCAAATCGACATAGTGACTGGCTTGGTTCATAAAGGCCCCGCCATCAAACTCCCAAGTACCGCGCCATTTTGAGCTGTTGTAATAGTCTTGAGGCCGCGTCCAGAATACATTGATATTGACCATGTATATCCGGCCAAACCGTTCTTTTTCGACCGCATTTTTCAATAATTGGAGCGTTGCATTGCGCCGATTTTGCTTGACGACGAACAGATGCACGCCGGCTTCGTCGCAGGCCTTGACCATATTTTTCCCGTCATGCCAACGAGTCGCCATGGGCTTTTCGGTCATGACGTTGACACCGTATCTAGCGGCGAGTTGTGCCTGATCCGAATGCAGGCCGCTCGGTGTGCATAACACGACAATATCCGGTTTTTCCGTTTGCAACAATTCCTCAATGTAGAGGTAACCGGGCACGTTATATCTTTCCGCGTGCTCTTTCATTGTATCGGCATTGATGTCGCAAATGGCTATCAGTTCCAATTCATTTTCATGGACTTGAATTGAGTTGAAATGATTTTTTGAAATGCGACCGCAGCCAACGATCGCCATCCGGACTTTTCGTTCTGATGTAATTTTTTTTAGCATTATTGTTGTAGTTTTATTAACACGGTTTCAAGTTTAGCCCTTTTCCAAGCATTGGCTTCCCGAGAACCGTCCAGCCAACCGACTGACCCCCTTAGGAATATGCACAAACTAACTTTTACAGACATAACTCATTGTGGGCGGTTCGGTGAGTCGCTTGACAGCCAACACCTAAATTATCCAAGACAATTAACCATGGCCAATGGAACTTAGGAAGAAAAGGGGCCAGGTTCTGAGGTATCCCCACGAAATAGCCAGATAAAACAATTTGCTATGGCTGAAAATTGATAGATATATTGATTTTTTTCATCGTTCCTACGCTCTGCGTGGGAATGCATCCCGGGACGCTCTGCGTCCCCAGAGGTCGATAATCCCGACAAGATCAACCAGACATTCTCTACAGTTTCTTAATCCAATTGCCCGCGGCAGTCGACGCAGAGCGTCTAAATCGGCATTCCCACGCAGAGCATGGGAACGAGCGTTTTGTGGGGATACATCAGGGTCAGGTTCATTAAATGCATTAAATATTTTTCCAGTTATTTCACTATAAAAATCCAGCCGTTACTCTTAACCTCATCTAGGAGAATATTAACTGCTTTAAACGCCGTCCCATTTCTTGAATCCGTTTACTCATCGATTCGAAGGCAACAGATTCATTGATTTTCAGTTCTTGACATCGAACTATGATGGGTTTGTGCTGTTACTCCGCAATGCTATTAAGTTAAGGACTTTTCCGTTCACCCTATGCCCTTCGGCTACGTTCAGAAGAGCCATGTCGAAGGATGATTGGAAAAGTCCGAGTCGATAATTTACACCGTCCCATTGGCAAAGATCAGGCTTATAATCTCATGCATTTATGAAAATAAAAAGAATCGAAATATCATATGGATACTCCATATATCCTATTTTTAGATTGCAGGATTAGGTATCATATTAATTATTTCAAATAGTTCACGATAAAAAACGCAGCCGATACGGTCAAACCTAACGACCAAAACATAAATCGATCCAAACGCCTGCCCATTTCGTCAAATTTTTTGTCTACCTGTTCGAAACGTTTATCCATTTGCTCGAAACGTTTATCCACTTGTTCGAAGCGTTTATCCATTTGCTCGAAACGTTTATCTACTTGTTCGAAGCGTTTGTTTGCCTCCTCCCTGTTTTGTGTCAGCTGCTTATCGACTTGTTCGAAGCGTTTATCCATTTGCTTCATTAGTGCATAGATTAATTCTCGCTGAGCTTTGAGTTCTTCACCCTGATTTTTTAGCGCCTCTTCGACGCGCACCATGCGCTCACGCAGCTCTATCTCGTAAACAACCGGCGGTTTACCAAGCGACTGTTCAGCCAACCACTCGGCTAGGTGATTTTTGATAAATTCAATGTCTTCTTGGGCTAGCATGTTGTATCACCTTGCAATTAATTGGGCTTCGGTAATTTTGTGTCATCCGGATAGTTATGCGAAGGTAAAAAGGGTCTAAAAAGGGGTCAGGTTCATTAATGAACCAGTCATTATTAAATAATTGACTATAAAAAACCCTGCCGACACAATTAAACCCAGCGATCAGAACACAAACCCTCTCAACGCCTGTATTTATTCAAACTGTTTACCATTAATGCGAAGGGGACAGGCTCTCATTGATTATCAGCTTTTACCATCGAACCATGATGGGCTTGTGCTCTGAACCCTCCTACGCCTCAATGCCATTAACTTAAGGACTTTTCCGCTCGCACTAAGCCTTCGGCCACGCTCAGGAGAGCCATGTCGAAGGATGAGTGGAAAGTACGAGCTGATAAGTTAAGCCGCCCAGGTTCAACAGGGCTCTCCTGAGCTTAGCCGAAGGGCTCACCACGAACGGCTTAACTTAATGGCATTGCATCCTAAACCTTAAACAATTGATCCAAAGTATCAACAAACAAGATACGCTCTACCCATTGATCCAACTGGGTTTTATCGGCCTGATTGATTTTTTCTTCTACCCAAACGGGATGCCCGCCGAATTTCAGTTGAATTTGTTTCAGGAGCATTTGAGCCTCTCCTTTGATTTCTCCTTTGATTTCTCCTTCTTTTCTGCCTTCTTGTCTACCTTCTTGTCTACCTTCTTGTCTACCTTCTTCTCTGCCTTCTTCTCTTAATATCTGCGCTAATCCCATACGTGCCTCCGCTTCGGATAAATAGTCTTTACGATAGGTTTCGATTTCATCTTCTGTCAGGTTCGTATAATAATCGACAAAGTCGATATATTTTAGTTGCTTTTTCGGGTCGGGCTCCAGTTGCACTAGACCCAATTGTGCATCATGGTAGATATCCAGCTTTTGTTCTTTGGCATAACGCATATTGGGTAAGTTGAGGCGGGCGACTATGTTATCGCTTTGCCGGTAATCGTCGGCCAACCGATTTTTCAGTTCGCAACTGATGTACTGAAAACTGAGGTAGGTATGCCGATCGCCGCCTAAATGCAATTCGTACGGATGATGCCCCCGATCCAGAAATATTACGACCGGAACCACCCGTTCGGTTTTTGCCAATTCGGATAAGTTCAGACAATAATGTGCTAGGCGATAAATGGAAAAGCGCCTGGCTTCGGTCTCTTCCTCCAGCAGAAACAAAATCACTTCACGACGGCCATCAGGCCATTCAACGAGTAACGGCGTATCTAATTCGTGAAAGTGGTCGCCGAGCCGTTCTTTAAGCTGTTCTTGTCGAAACGGGATAATCCGCGCTTCTTGCAAATCGTCGTGGGCTTCCTCCGCGGCAAAAAACTGCAAGGCTTGCACGGGGTAATCCAGAATCAGGTTTTTAAAGTTTTGATCGTGCATAAGCCTAATTATGAAAAAACCTTTTCATTGCGAAACCACCAACACCAATCCGTATACACTAAAAGAATACTTTCTTGCTGTATCTCATTTGCGCTCATCATAGACGACCGATAGTGTCGGTGCATTAGGTTAGCGTTCGGTCCGAAGGGCAAATTGATCATGCATAGCCGTTATCAGGCAATTTTGCGCTACCTCGCTTAATGGTCACTGCCATTAAGTTAGGAAGGACAATTCCTTCTCTTTCCGGGAGAAGGTTAGGATGAGGAGGCATAACCGCCAACTTAGTGTCTATGTCAATGGTGCATTTATGGCTTTATTCGTCATATCGACATGGATTGCCGATATCCAGGTGACATGATTGTGAAGCTAAGCATTGCCATCCCTGGCCCTGGATTCCGCTAGTCCATGGCGGAATGACGCGTTTTTCCTTAAGTTGGCGCCTATGGGGGTTCGTATAAAGCTTTTTTGCCTTAACCCTCACCATCAGGAGAGCGGGCTTTTCTTAACTTAATGACAATACGGTTAACGGTTCGAATCTTTTGATCAACGCGATGCTGTATTATGGCTTTCCCTTCCAGCTTGCCTTTAAATTTGCTTATTTCAGAAATTATTCCATACCGGTGTTTAATGGGTCGCCGTTAGCGGAAATGGGTCAGGACTAGGCTGTCGAAAAAAGCCATTTTTAGCTAATTGCTGTGTTCCCGCTTTTTAAACTGAAATATTTTTGAAATTGTTGGTGTTCATAGGCTATTAAGCGCCAGATGTAGGGTGCACCTGGATCGGGCTCTTGTCGGTTCGGCACCGTGGAAAGGTGCGCGATGCGCACCCTACGACGCTCATGATATCTTGGAAATTGTTGATGATCATAAGGTTATAAAGCGCCAGTTATTTTCTCAAAATCCATAAAACAGTCATTTTTTCTGACATAAAAATCGGTAAATTTCGACACCCTAAATCAGAACCCAACCCCAAGGATTTGATCAGCGATTGATAGGCTCTTGCAATGCCGTTAATCCCTTATTGGCAAACTCTAGCAATTTTATATAAGCCGTTTTTTTGATTACAGCCTTAATGATGTCAGGTTCTATATTGAGATAATCATGTACTAGAGCGTTTCGCATGCCAATGATTTTGCGCCATTCTACATCATTGACTGCCTCAACACCTTGCTGAGATAGTTTTTCGAACGCGGCGTATGCATCGGCAGGTGCGGTTTTATAAAAAACGTAATTCCAATGCTTGGCAATGCCGATACAGGCTTCTATAAGCACCTGCAAGGTGCGTTCAGCTGCTCGATACTCGTAACGACTTAATTCGCGTTGATTGATAATGTCTGTTAATCCTTGCAACTCGCTTTTCAACTCAGCAAGATGCTCACGCATCGAGAAAACATAGGCGTCATCCATTGCAGACACTCATAGCCTGTTGATGTTGATAGTGATACAGGTAATCTATCTCCCATTTCGACATAATGCGTTGCAACTCTTGAGCCTGGCGATACTCATTTTTACAAAGCCACAATTCGCCGTTCTTTAGCACAGACATAGCTAACGGAATGGGTGCAATATTCATGTCCAACACACTTAATTTTCCGTCGGGTAAATTTAATGTGTGCCGCCAATCCAAAGCAAGCAACTCCGGCCTTAATCGCCGCTCAATCACGTCGTCTTCCCAGATTTTAAACGCAACCGCCAAGTCGATATCGCTGTTTTCATGCGCACTGCCCTTTGCATACGATCCGTATAGCCAAAGCAATTCTATGTTGTCATTTGATTTTGCTAACTGAATTATGTGGGCTTTTAAGCCGTTAAAATCCATAATTTTTTTAATGCGCTTAATTGATTTATTATATTTTTAGGGGTTAACCGAATATGGACATAATTTTGGGTTCGTCATTCGCTTGGAGATAGGTTCAAATCATTTATTTTATTGTTTAAACGCGTCAGCTCCTCAAAAAAACCGTTCTGACCAACAAGTACATTTCAGCTATTTTTTCGGACGCGCGAAGAGAACCTTGTGCATAGCCACGGCAATATCTAAATCGCTGTCACCGCTGACGGTCTGTTCCCCCATGAGCCGTAAACTATGGCTAATCCAATGCCTTTTACGCTCTCCAAGGCTTCTTGTATTGTTTCATATTCTTTTTGCATAAGTAGCATCCAGCAAATAACGTTATTTTTGTCTCATTTCCGGTGCTTTCTCCAAGGCATTTAATTTGTTTGCAATTGGCAAATCAAGTCAATTTAAATTGATAATCACCATCGTGGCTGAAACAACTAAGCCAAGCGTCCAATACATGAAACGATCCAGTCTTCGATTCATTTCTATAAAACCAGTGTTCATGTCCTTGCGCATCTCCTCGAAACGTTTGTCGACTTGTTCGAAGCGCTTGTCAATTTGCTCAAAACGCTTTTCAACTTGTTCGAAGCGCTTGTCAATTTGCTCAAATCGTTTTTCGACTTGTTCAAAACGTTTTTCCATCGCTTCGAAACCTTGTATCATCAGGTCTCGTTGATGCTTTAATTCTTCTTCGACGCGTACCGTGCGCTCCCGCAGATCCAGCTCATAGCGCACATTAGCATTGAGTTTCTCCGGTTGACGCGCGATGATGTTCTCAACCAGTTTTTCAATTTGTTCAATATCTTCTTGGGCTAGCATACGCGACCCTCACCTGAGTTTTTTGTTTGCTTCCTGACATTACTCATCCTGACCTCCTTGCATTGCCGCACCGTCAACCTCCTGTGCCAAAGCCTCAATTTCTTGCTTTAACAATTCGTATTCAGCCAACTTAATATCTAGAAAACGCTTGGTCAATAAGGTTTTTTCCGCGATGCCGCTTGGCGTCAATAAATACACATAAGCCAATCGGTTTTGGCTATTGCGGAAGTTATGCATTTTTATCAGTCCGCGGCCTAACAGCGCTTTTAGGCAATAATTGACTTTACCCAAACTTACACCAAGATTTTCCGCCAATTCCCGCTGATTCATCTGCGCATTATTTTCTAACAGACGAAGCACGCGTAAGTGCGTTTCATCTTGCAACTGAGTTGACGTTTTAACGTCGTTAACCATGGGTTTTTATTCGGTAGGAATAGGAGGTGTGCCTAGCAATATTGCTTACTCAAGCCAACAAATATTGATAGTACCGATCGATTTGGATTTCAAATTACTCCCTTTATAGTCAAAAAATGGCTAACTTTATGAAGGTATGGGGTTTGGCTAGCGAGGATGTCGGCAGAAGGGAACGCTGCCGTCAAGCCCCCATGGACGGGTTTACCCAGCACCTAAATTCCATAGTTCATTGGCTATGGTTAACTATCTGGGATAATTTAGGTGCTGGGTGAACGGCGGTCCTCGATAGACACATCTCATACCTTTTATTCTTAGACGGTTTTTCGATCAAAAGGGAGTAATAGCTTCAGGCACGCTACCGCCCTACTGTGTCACGATCAGCAAGCGCGGTAACTCTGTTCAACTATTGAACAAACTATAACACCGATTGTTTGTAAGGAAAATAAAAAATTGCTGCATAGACCGACGAGAAGGCTAAGATGTTAAATACTCAACAAATGAATCACTGGATCTTTTCCGATCCGGGAAGCAAAGTCGGCGGCATTTGCACGAAAAAGCCTTTGGCCTTAAGACTTTCTATGACTCTCTCCGAATTTTCGCGTGCAAGTTTACGGTCCGCTGTCAACTCCAGCTCCATCACGTATTGCATCGGACTGATCGATTTGAACAAAGTATCCGGCACTTCGGTGAAATCGTCTTTTTTATCGAGATACAAATAAAGTTCTTCTTTTTTTAGACTTTTATAAATAAAACACTGCATAATCGGGTTCTTTTAAACGACAACGGATTGAGCATTTTAGCTGTTTTTGTTTAGAATCCCTATGCCGATTAATTAACGATTCCCTCATGGCCAAATCTTCATTCGACTCTTCCCGCTTTTTTACCACCGCCTGCAATTTCGAAGGCTCGCTGATTCTAGTCGCCGCTTTGTTGGGCTGGTTTGCCGGTATTAATCCTTTTGCCGATCTTTATTTTTCCGAACAAGCGCTTTTTCACGGTATTGTCGGCACGGTGCCGTTATTTATATTTTTTTTCGCACTTGAGCAAATCAATATCCCATCGATTCGTAAAATTCGCAGCCTATTGGTCGACACCCTAGGTTCCGGGCTGAAAACATGCCAATGGACCGATATTTTTTTTCTCGCCGCGATCGCCGGATTTTCAGAGGAGTTATTGTTTAGAGGATTGATTCAACCGTGGATCGAAGCCTCTTGGGGAATGGCTGCGGGACTTATCGGCAGTAATATCATTTTTGGATTGGTCCATGCCGTGACACCGCTTTATGCGCTACTGGCAACCTTAATCGGTATTTATCTCGGCTTGGCAATGGACTTCGGCGGCGAAAGAAACCTGATGACGCCGATGATCATTCACGGGCTTTATGATTTTCTGGCTTTTTTGATGATCATGAAATCGTTCCGTCACGGTAGCGAATAGCGGTGTTTTTTTCTTTATTTTTCTTATTCGCCCAACGGCTCGGGACGACCCAACCAAAAGCCTTGGGCATAGTCGACGCCTAATTCCAATAAATGCTGATAGATCGCTTCGGTTTCAACGAATTCGGCAATGGTTTGTTTACCCAGCAAATGCCCAATTTCATTGATCGATTTGACCATCGCCAAATCGACCGGATCGCAACAAATATCCTTGACAAACATTCCGTCGATTTTTAGAAAATCCACCGGCAGATTTTTCAGGTAGGCGAACGACGACAAGCCGCTGCCGAAATCGTCCAACGCAAAACAGCAGCCTAGCGTTTTCAAGGCCCCCATGAATTGAGTCGCTTGGTTCAAATTGGCAATCGCGGCGGTTTCGGTCACTTCAAAGCAGAAGCGATCCGCCGGTAAATTGAATTTTTTTAGCGCCGCCTGAATACAGAGCTGAGCCGAATCTGAACCGAGCGTTTGCCCCGATAAATTTATCGAGCACATCGACAGATCGGCCAGCGCGCCAGAATGTTCGGCAAACCAAAGCAGCGTATTTTCGATGATGTATTCGTCGATTCGACTCATCAGGCCGTAGCGCTCGGCGGCCGGAATAAATGCGCCGGGCAGAATGATTTCTCCGTCCGCACTCAAAATCCTGACCAAAATTTCATAGTGTTCGCCACCTTGCATGGCTGTACTGTAGATGGGCTGACGGTATAATTGAAAGCGTTGATTATCGAGCGCGTCGTTGAGTTTGGCGACCCATTGCATTTGCCCGGATAGCCGGCGAATTTCCTCGTCGTTTTTTTGATAGACAAAAACCCGGTTACGTCCGGCATCTTTCGCGGCATAACAAGATGCATCGGCGACCATTAACAAATCGTTCAAGCAATTAAATTCGTCGGTAATCGCCATTAAGCCGATGCTGACACCGATATGAAAGCTTTGGTTGTTCCAGTTGAATCGATAATCGGCAATGATTTCGCGCAGTTCGTCGGCCAGCCGTTCGGCTTGCTCGATCGCGCAATGTTCCATCAGCACCCCGAATTCGTCGCCGCCCAAGCGCGCCAATGTATCCCGTTTACGTACCTTACGCTGCAATAATGAAGTCACCTGCTTGAGCAGTTCATCACCTGCGGTATGTCCGCAAGTATCGTTAATCACTTTGAATTGATCGAGATCGAGATAGCAAAACGCGAATTGATCTTCGCATACTTTACGAGTCCGCAATACGCGGTTCAACCGCGATTCGAATTCGCGGCGATTGACCAAGCCCGTCAAGGGATCGTGCGACGCTTGATAGGCAAGCTCTCTCGATAAACGGCGGGCGTGACTGACATCGCTGAATACCAAGACCACGCCTTGAATTTCGTTACCTTCCCCGCGAATCGGAGCCGCCGAATCCTGTATCGCATATTCGCGGCCCAATCGATCGATTAAAACTGTGCCGCTTACCAGAATTTTCGCCTCGCCCTCGGATAAACATTGCGCGACCGGATTCGGCAATGGCTTTCGGGTTTTTTCGTCGATAATATGGAAAACTTCGTCGATAGGACGGCCGAGCGCTTCGGCATGCCGCCATTCGGTCAGTTTTTCGGCGGCGGGATTGATGAATTCGATCCGGCCGGTATTGTCGGTAACGATTACCGCATCGCCGATCGATTTGAGCGTAACTTGGGCTCGCTCTTTTTCCTGCGTCAACCTTTCCTCGGCCCGCTTGCGGTAATCGATTTCCAAACGCAGTTCGGCGGTACGTTCTTCAACCAATTGTTCAAGATGCTGGCGATAAGATTCCAGTTCCGCCTCGACCGCTTTCGCTTTTAAAACATTGTCGATTGTAATCGGGATGAGATGCAGATATTCGCCGTTGAGATCCTTGGTCAAATAATCGGCGGCACCCAGTTTCAGAGCTTTCACGGCGACGGCTTCGTTGCCGCTACCGGTCACAAAAATAATCGGGGTTGCCATCGGAATATAATCGACGATATCGAATGCGGTTCCGTCGCCGAGCGCATGGTCGGCCAACACGATATCGAAGGTCTGTTTTTTCAACAGATCAACCGCTTCAGCCACCGATTCTGCAATCGTATAGTCGTAAGGTAATTGTTCTTGTTTGACAAAGCGCTTGAAACTCATCTGATCAGCCAAATCGTCTTCGACCAACAGCAAGCTCACCGGCTTTTTCCTGGTCATGAACGCTGCGTCCAATAAGGCTTAAGCACCTGGATTGCGTCTAAAAACTGTTCGTAATCGACCGGCTTGAGAATATACCCGGAAATTCCTAAGTCGAAACAACGGTCGACATCCTGCCTTTCTTTTGATGAGGTCAGCATCATGACCGGAATATTTCTGAATACCGGATGCTCTTTGAGATGTTTCAGGCATTCGTGACCGTTCATCTTAGGCATGTTGATATCGAGCAAAATGATGGCCGGCAAGCCTTGTTCTGGATTGCGTAAATATTCGAGCGCTTGTTCGCCGTCATGCACAACCAGCAATTCATTGAGGACGCCAAGTTTTTTGAAACTCCGCTGAACGGTCATCACATCGACCTGATCATCCTCGACCAAGAGAATGGGTTGTATGTTATTCATGTTGTGCGGTTTTCGGTATTGTAAACAAAAAATTGCAACCGCAGCCCGGTTCAGACTCGATCCGGATACGGCCGCCCCAGTTGTCGACTATTTTTTCGATTAGGCTTAATCCGATACCGGTGCTATCGGATTGATCCTTTGGTGCGAGCGTTTGAAACAGTTGGAAGATTTTCTCCTGATAGTGTCTTGGGATGCCCGGACCGTTATCTTTGACGCTGAATTCCCAGCTGGACTCGTGTTCGCGGCAACTTATTTCAATAACCCCATGGCTTTTATCGTTATATTTGATCGCATTATCCAGTAAATTTTGAAAAACCTGAAATATTTTAAGCTTTTCTCCTACGATCGTCGGTAAGCCAGCTTGCACTTTGATTTCGATATGCGGCGGAGGTGCGATATGCTTAATCATTTCTATTAATAACACATTGATGTCGATTTTTTCGTCAGGTTCTTTAATGCGCCCAACCCGCGAATACTGCAATATACCGTCGATCATCTCATGCATGCGTTTTGCCCGGCTTTGCAATAAGGCCATTTGCTCCTTGCCGTCATCATCGAAAACCTCTCGGTAATCTTCGGCAATCCAGCCGGATAATTGATTGATCGCGCGTAAAGGCGCTTTTAAATCATGCGATACGACATAAGCAAAACTTTTCAGTTCTTCATTGGCTTTATTCAATGCCGAGGTCCGCGCGGCAACCCGTTGTTCGAGCTCTTTATTGAGCAAATTGATTTGCAGCTGGCTTTGTTTCATTTCTTCGATCAACAAGGTGTTTTGCAGCGCAATCGCCGCTTGTGCGGTCAATAGCCGGGTCATTTCGATATCTTCGAGAGAAAACACCGATTTGATTAAACTGTTTTCCAGATACAAAACACCCAGGACTTGTTGTTGCATTTGCAACGGCAAGCATAATACCGATTTGAGTTGCCTTTTCTGTACCGTATCATCGGTTTTAAAATCGCCTTCGGCCCCAGCATTGTTCAAGACCACCAGTTCGGCGGTTCGATAAACATAATTGACGATCGCAAGGCTAAGGGTATCGACCGACAATTCGCTACCGTCTCGAACCTCGACATCGACCCGGTCATGCTTGACGCCTTTCGCCAATATTTTTAGTTGCCGATTCTCGGCAATCAGCAAATAACCGGTTTTCGCACCCAAGCGCGCCATCACCGATTCCATGATCGTCACCAGTAAGGGTTTGAAATCGAGTTGTTGCGTGATCGTTCGAGTCGCTCGAACCAAATAGTCGACATCGAGCAATTGCGCCAACGATTGCTCGGTCTGTTTACCCCTTTCGGTAACCGTAAACGAATATTGCTTCGCCAATTGCGCCGTTTTGATTTCGGCGCCGCATTGACGATAAATTTTAACGGCCCAATTCAAATGATACGAAGCATGATCGTGTTGTCTATCGAGCAGTATCTGTCCCAGCCGTTCGTGTAAAAATGCCTCCAAAAATAGAAATTGCCGCGACTTAGCCGAATCGATAGCATCCAAGCCATAGCGTCGTGCCTGACTGAAGTCGCCGGCATGACAAGCCCGTTCCATCATCATGAACAGCAAATAGGGCTTGAGAATCGGCCCCAACGAGGACCAAACCTCGACCCGCTCCAGGCAGCGCAAGAGATAATTTCGCTCCTGATCGTCCAATGTTTGATTTAGCCTCAAACCATTGACGTAACGAAATACATACCAGAGCCGGTTTAAAATATTGTCGCTTAGGCCCCGTAAATACGGCTCGGCCTTCGCCAGAAAAACGGCTGCCAGCCGATAATCGCCGAGATAATGGCTGCTAATTCCTTTTAAAGTGTAATATCCGCCGATCGACACGACATGCTTGTCTTGCTCCCAACGTTTTAACTTGGCATCGATTTTCGCCTCGGTTAGCTTATTTCGGCCGGCATTCATTTCATCGACCCAGCCAGCAAATACGCTTTCGGCAAGCCCGAGCGATAACGACAGATTAAATTTTTTCGAAAAGCGCCGGCACTCTTCGGCCACACTAATCACCTGATACAAATCGTTACCGCGATGGATCAAATGCCAAAGATAAGGCCCGTAGGACAAACCGGCGTTGTATAAATCGCCGCAATTTTTGCCGCGGTGAATATTTTGCTGACATTGCTGAATGATATGCTCGGATGACCTTCGATTATGCATATTGGTCCATAAAATGCCGTTGATTCCCTTGGTCGCGCCGAAGGTATCTGGGTAGCGCTCCGATAACGCGAGGCCGAGATCTTCGTATCGAAACGACATGTCGTATTTATCCTGACGCTGTAAATACAATCCGACCATCGAAAAACCGTAAATCACCGTTTCATCGACACCGCCGGCCAAACAGTTTTGCGTCGACTGAATCGCGGAAAGATACAATTGCGGCACCATGCCGGCCAAGTAATAATCCGGTATCAATTCGCTATAGATACCGGTTTCGATCCGCGTCGCGCGATCGCCGCTGGGCGTGATATCGAGAATTTGTTGCCAGACATCGTCATGCGCTTGATGAATTTGTTCCAGAATGCTTCCCGCACGCTGCAAGGCCTCATTGTCCTCTTCCGGAATCGCGCGCCCAAAATAGCTCAAACCGCGATTACCCAATTCAATCGCCTCTTTGAACTTGCCCATCGACGACAAGCCCGTGGTCTGCTCGTACAAGCAGTCGACCCGGTCCAGATCGATTTTAGCCTTAGCAATCAAGGTATTGAGTATCGCTTCCGAAGCCGGCTGATTGCCGAGCGCCATTTCGGTTCGTGCCAAATATTTATGCAAATCGAATAAAAATTCATAATCGATGTCCCAGTCCGGATTGGGATACAAGGCTTTGGCCTGCGCAAAGAAAAAATTGGCGTTATCCATCGCCAGTGCTTTCATCGCGGCAATTCCGGCATGGTAATTAAACACGGCCTCTTGTTTGAGCCGCTCCTCGCTGGGTTTTTGTGGACGACCGCCCTCTAAATGTTCGACGATCGCAAATAAATTCGCTTGCGTTTCGAGGTCGGCGTTTTCGGGAATCGCTTCAATATAGGCTTGTGCGATACGCTCGTGAACCTCGCGCTTTTTCGTTTCATCCATGAAACTCTCGACCGCCGCTTGAACTTGGTCGTGAAAAAAATAGAGTTGATTTTTTTCACGCAATAAAATGTTATCGACAAAGGCTTCCGACAGTAATTGATATAACACCGACATTTCGATACCGGCGGCGCGCGCCAAATCTTCGGCTTGAAAGCGCGCGCCCAGACAGGCTCCAATCATCAACATGTCGAGCGTCTGACGAGCCAACTTGGTAATTTTGTCCTTAAACAAATCCAATGCCGTATCGGGAATCTCGGTATGCCGTAAATGTTCGTCATCCCAAGTCCAAATGCCGTCATCGCCCAAATGCAAATGCCGGTAACTATGCAGCCAGCGCAAACTTTCATTGACGAACAACGGATTGCCCGCCGAGGTCTGAAATATGATTTCGGCCAATGCTTCGGTCCGAACCGGATAGGTATTGAGAATGTAGGCCGTCATCAAATTGACTTCATGCAAGCCCAAGGCATTCAGACGAATCTCCAATAAAGGCCGGTCATCACGCTTGATACGTTCGATCAAGCGATTCAATCGATGGCCGGCATCGACTTCGTTATGCCGATATGCGCCCACCCAAAACAGCCAAGGATATTCCGCCGAATTGTCGAATAGACTTTCCAGGACATCGAAGGTCGCGCCGTCGCACCATTGCAAATCGTCAATGAACAAGGTCAACGGATTTTCGGCGCTGGCCAAGGCAGCGATAAAATGCCCGATGGTATCATTGAAACGGTTGCGCGCTTCGACCGGCGGCAAATCGGCGACGCTCGGCTGCGGGCCGATAATCAGTTCCAATTCCGGCACCAAATCGATCATCAAGCGACCGTTGTCGCCCAATTGGTCGCCGATACGCTGACGCCAGTATTCGATCCTATCCTTATCTTCGGACAAAAAGGTTTTGATCAAGCTCGTGAACGCTTGTATCAAAGTACTGTAAGGTATGTGCTTCTTGAACTGGTCGAACTTACCGGATGTGAAATATCCGGAATGTGCGACGATCGGTAGTTGCAGTTCTTGAATCAGCCGAGTCTTGCCGATGCCCGACCAACCGGAAATCAATGCTGCACGAAAGACGCCCGAACAGACCTTATTGAATTCTCCCAACAATTGCTGCTTTTCCCTATCTCGACCGACCATTACCGAAGGGATCGTGATCCGGTTGCTGAAATCGCGCTGCTTCAATACGAAATTGTCGATACGCCGTTCCATCTGCCATTGCGTCAAACAAGTGCGCAGATCGTTTGCCAGGCCGGATGCGGTTTGATAGCGCTTTTCGGGTGCTTTTTCCAACAGCAATGCAATAATATTGCTCAAAGCCGTCGGTATTAGCGGGTCGATTTGATGTAAAGGCTCCGGCGTTTCGGCAAGATGCGAATGAACGATTGCGATCGGATCGTTAAATGAAAACGGTGCCTTACCGATTAGACAGGCATAAAGCACCATGCCCAAAGAATACAAATCGGTTGCATAATTTACCGTGTATTTGATGCGCCCGGTCTGTTCCGGCGAAAGATAAGGCAGGGTCTGTGTCCGAAAATGCGGATCGTAGATAAAATGACTGACCTGATTGATATCGAGGATACGAATGTCGTCGATTATCTGGACGGATAAATTATCCGGCCGTATCAAAATATTGGTCGGCTTGATACTTTTGTGAATATGCCCGGCTTTATGGATTTCTTCGAGCCTTTCGGCCAGCGCTACGGCAATCGTCAGCACACGTTCGATGTCGGGTTCAGAACCTAACGGCAAACATTCGGATAACGGCTTGGCATCGATATAAGGCTGGCGCAATACCAACCTGCCGTTTTCCCTACTGAGGTTTTCCGGAATTATGCTATGCGGCAAAGCCAACTGACTGAGCAAGTCGATTTGTTGTCGAACATAATCGCCAATACCCTTCACGCAAAATCGAAGCTTGATATCTTTTAAAACGACTAATTCCGAAGTACGAACATGCTGCGCTTTAAAAACATTCGCGTGCATGCTTTCGCCAAGTTTTTCGAGGATACTGTGATTTAAAAATTGGGTCATGCCATTAGGAGAGTCGCTGCGGGTTAGAAAAAAAGACCTAGGACACGACGACTATAGCATTTTCCCGAACAATGTCAGGGTTTTATCGACTTTAGGATCATAACGCTTTATAAATCATGAACATCAACAATTTTCAAAATATTTTGAACACCGTAGGGTGCGCATCGCGCACCTTTCCACGGCACCGAATCCGACGACAGATCCCAGCCCTAGGTGCGCGATGCGCACCCTACATCCGGCGCTTTCTAACCAATGATCACCAACAATTTCCAAGATATTTTGAGATTAAAACGCGGGAACACAGAAATTAGCTAAAATGGCTTTTTTCGGTAGCCTGGCTACCCGCCAACCTGAATTTTTTCGCAATCTACATGGTTATCACAAACTTACAGGAAGTCTCATGTCGAGTCACCATTCTTTACAACACAGTAACAACGATCTCAAACTTCATTGGACCGTCGCCGGGCTGACCCTTACAACCGTAGCGGCCTATTTGATTTTTTGCCATGTAGCCGGCGAACCATGGCGGATTAATCTTCCGGAAGATCAACGCGTCCTGATTCGTACCCTCTTTTATGTGTTGGCCATTATCGGTTTTCCGGTGACCAATCTGCTCCGCCATATTCAATTGCGTCTAAACCAAACCATGCCCGGGCCAAAGCCGGCCAAACAGCGCTATTTGCTTACCGTGATCGTATCGATGGGACTCGCCGAAACGGTCGCTTTGATGGGCTTGGTGATATTCCTGCTGGGAGACGATTACAACACCCTTTATATTTTTACCGCGTTATCGGTTTTGGCCGTGTTCCTGTACCGCCCTAAAGCCGATGAATATCGGGAAATAATTGTCGCGCTGGCAAGCCGGGAAGACGATGACGATTAATACATTCAGCGAATGGTAAATTCCAGTGTTTTGATGACGACTTGGTAGGTTTCTTTGAGTTTTTCCGGGTTAAAAACATCGATAGCATCGATCGGCAAAGCATCGGGGCTTGCTATCGCAATCACTTGGTCAGTACCTTTCGGCTCTCCGATATCGATTGTAAAATCGCCCTCTTCCGGCGGAATCCGGTAGCGCTTGCCGGGAAGACTGTAATTATTTTCCTGATAGGGATTGGGATATACCCAACCCACGGCACCCGCCGCATCGATTACGGCGATGTAGACATGCAAGGCTTGCTCGACCTGAAAATCGACTATTAAACTTTCTCCGATTTTAAAGTCGGTTTTGTTGATCGAAACAGTAAAGATATGCTCGGGTAAGGAATTTTGATCGATTTTGCCGTTTAACGGTGTTGAAACTTCGGAAGTTTCTTCATCAGCGACCGGCTTCTCCGTTTCATATTGAGCAGCCGTTTTATCGATCGGCCGTTCGGCTGGTCCATCGTTTTCCGGTTTTTCGATCGAATACTGCTCCCAATAGGGCCGAATCATCATCGCCGCCCCCAGCAATATTGCTACCGGCAAGACATAATACAAAGCCTGGTAAGGCTTGTTCCGGGATTCCAAACCTTTTAAAAACGCTTCAACACTATCGGTTCGATCTTCGCGCTTGAACTGCAGCCCCTTCTTCAATGCATTCCATTGCCGGGCATTGAGCGATCGTATCGCTTTGGGGCGGGCCTTTTTTTGCAAAGAATCGTCGGCACGCTGCCGGTTGAACGGATGAAAGCCGGCGAACAATTCATAAGCCACGCAAGCCAACGCATAAATATCGTCCCGAGGATCCGGCTTTTCCCCATGCAACATTTCCAGCGTTGCATAAGCCGGCGTCATGCCGCCAAGCACGCCGGCATCGAAACTTCCCACCCGGGAAAAATTCTGTAGCCGTGCGATACCGAAATCCAATATCTTGACTCGATTATGAATATCGATGAATACGTTGGAGGGCTTAAAATCCGAATGGATAATCCCTTTTGCATGCGCATGGCTCAACGCAGCGCAAATTTGCTTAATAATCGCCAATGCTTCGGACTGTTCGAGTCCCGCCGGATGGTTTTTGACGATTTTGTCCAGCGTAACGCCTTCCAGATATTCCATCGTCATGAATACGATCGGACCGTCTCTGTCGAAATCGTAAACGGTCAAAATATTCGGATGCGCCAGCGATTGGGTTTTTCTGGCTTCGCTATGCATGGCCTTCAATAATTCGGGATTAGCCCTGAACTCGTCATTCAGCACCTTGACCGCAATAAAGGCTGAATTGCCGGCTTCGATATCGCGCCGGTCCAAGGCTTTATAAACACTACCCATGCCCCCCGTTCCGATTTTCTCCAAAAGGTCATAGCGATTTTTCAATACCGAGCCCGAACCCGGAGTCACTGAGCCGTCGGCATAAGGACTTCCTTCATCAAAACCGGTCGCTGTTTTACCGATTCCGCCGGTCGTTCCGAAGAGTTCGTGCTGCGTTCGAGCCGAATATAAATCCGAATTGCCCTCTGTTCGGCGCGGCTTTTGTTGAATGATGGTTTCATCCGACTCTTTAGTTCGGTTGACGGCTGATTGTTTAGGATCTCGATCCATGGTTCGGTATGTGTTTGATGTCATTGAGCCGGGGAATGCGCCGGAATCATTTTTCGTCCAAATGCCAGACGCCGTCGGCGCCCAATAAGCGTCTTTCCAGCCATTTCGTTATCGTGCTTCGGTCCTTTCGATAAACTTCGGGACATTCCGATGTCGCCGAGCCATACGTTTCGATTCCGGTCAGCCAATTTTCCCAAGCGGCAATCGCATCCGACGAAAAACGCGGGTCGCCGGCATGACCCACGGCATATAAGTTTGCCGGTTCGTTCCTGCCCTTGACTTGCAGGCGCCCTAAGCGCCGGGCCGGATAATTCAATTGCCGGGCTGCGCCGATAAAGTCTTCGGTGACGATGATCTCGGTATTGAACAAGCGGGTCAGGCTTTCCACTCGCGCGGCCAGATTCATCGGATCGCCCAAAATACCGAATTTTCTGACGCCTTTTTTCGGCCCCAGATCGCCCATCACCACCGAACCCGCAGTCAAGCCGACACCGGCGTCGATAATCGCATGAATCCGTTTGAGCACATCGGCTTCAATTTTTCGATCATAGCGCTCTTCGAGCGTCGCAAAAAAACGTTTTTGCAATGTGACCAATTCCAACGCGGCCTGCAATGCATTGGCGCATGCCGATACATTCTCCCCTTCGTTGCATTGATAGGGCCAATAATAGCAAACCATATCGCCGACATAATCCTCCAACCAGCCATTGTATTTATCCTGAAGAATCAATGAGGTTTCACTCAAATAATCGTTCATTAGATTCAGCACTTCGGCCGGATCCTTAATGAAACCGGTCACGGTCGTATACCCGGCCAAATCGCTCATCAATACCAGCGCGAATCGACGCCGGTTTTGAAAGGTCTCGTTGGGTTTTAAGCTTATCAATAAATTATGAATTTGCCTCGGCATATAGTTGATAATCAGCTTGCCTTCCCGCGAACCGATGATCAAATGGATGCCTATCGTTTGGCCGACACCTGCGATAAAAACGATCATACTAGCCGTTACCGGCCAAAGTTGAACCAAGTCGTTCAAATAGCACAAAGACCCGACAGCCGCAATAAACAAGCCGCCGATAAGCCAAACAAAGCTCTGTTTCAAATAAGCGCCCGATAGGACGCCGATCATGGCCGCCGTCAAAAACAATGCCGCTTTTACCGGTAACGCGGGCGCTCTCGGATGATCTCGATTCAATAGCGTCTCGACCGCATCGGCCAAAAACTGCGCTCCGTGAGTCGGCAAATGAGGGCCGAACAAACCCGTCGTCATCGGCGTCACCAACACGTCGGTGGCTTCGTCGGGTGCAGTCAACTGAAACACGGCAACTTTATCCCTCAATAACGCGGCAGTCTGCTCTGCAATTTCGCTATCGCAAGACGCCAAGCGACTGACCGGTATCATCGGCCTATTGCCTTCTTCGGATATGACGAACTGCGGCTTGCTCAACCGTATTCGGCGGCATGGATGGCGGCCGTCGCATAGTTCATCATCGGGTCCGTGCAAATATTCGTCGCCGGTATTTTGCGGAAGGATAAATCGAGTCAGAGCAACGACGGCATGATCCGGGCTCAAATCCAACCATCGTGAGATGGGGCTGTTATTTTTAGTGACCAAGCGGTCGCTTGCTACCAAACCGTGTTCGGGTACTGCGAAAGCGGCCTCCAAGCCGTACAGCAAGAAATCGGGAAGCGCTTCTTGACCGCTAAAATAGGGGGCAATTTTGAAATGTTCGATAGCAAAGGCCGGCATTTGCAAAGGCGCGTTGCCTAATTCGCTATTACTCATTCGGCATTCGCCGGTAGGGGAAGCAGCACATCGAGGCTGCGACCATTGCACGGCGCCGGAGGGTTCGATACAAGCGGCATAAGGCATTCTGCCTTCCATTTCTTTCGAAACGACCGCGTCGAGAAAAACGCCCTTACCGCCAGCGGCAATAATTCGTTCCGTAGCTTTGGCAAAAAGCGGTAAAGCCTGTTTACGGCCGACATCGATCGGGACGCCGTGATCCAAAACCACAACCGCAGTGTACCGCCAATCTTCCCGTGCTTGAAAGACCAACGCGGAATCGTGTATCCAGTCGTCGATAGCGGTATCCGCCAAGCGGTCCAGAATCAAGCCGGCCAAAAATGCCGCCGCGATTAGCGGTATCAACACAATCCATCGGTTGATCGGTAAATCAAGCATCAAAAAGTGCGGGTAAACTTTTGGCCCGTTCTTGTTGCCGGATAACGGTAGTCTTTGATGACGGCTTCGACACAATCCGAAAACCGGCCGCCTTCAGATCCTATGGACGATAGCGTAACGGACTCGGCGCGCCCCATCGAATCGACGTTCCATTGAACCGTGATTTTGCCGTCGACTTGAAAAAGATTCCGGCACAGCCAGACTTCAGGCTCTATAGCCTCGAAGATTTCGTTGATGCCGGCCTGTTTTTCATCGTCCGAATAATTTCTCATCTTAACCGAGGTCGACATCGCAAGTTGCCCGCTGCCTGCGGTCTCGGAACGCTTGATCGCCGCGATAGCGCAAAAGAATGCGTTACTGCCGCCATGAACGCCGTCGCATTTGAGTTTATGGTCCACCCAGCCAGTGCAATTTTTCAAATCGGTCGGCGTAATCCACGGCAAAAACAGGCTCGATACCGTGACTTCGAGTGGTACGGACGAACCGTTTTGGCAAATGAGTTGAAAATCCGCATCGGTTTCGGGCTTAGGTAACGATTTGATCCATAATCTTGCGTCCCGGCTTAATTTAAAGACGGTCCCCAGGCCAACTTCGTTTCCCTTGGCGCAACGATCGTTTACGACTTCGACGCCTTGACTCTTGGCATCCAGATATTGGATGTTACTGCACTCCGAGGCCTGAACTTCAAGCCCCGTCAGTACTAAAAACGTAACGGCTATGGTTTTCATAACAAATGACCTCCGGCAAAACTCTGTTGAGTTACAACTTATTTCCTGATTAGCAAGTTTCTTCAGCTAAAGCGCAAAGATCAGCATATCCTTAGCAGGACGGGATTCGCAAGCCATGCGCGTCAAGTTAAAAACGGCCAACCCACATCACGCTCTTTCCCAAGCTCCAGCTTGGGAAACACACCCCGGAAGCTCCAGCTTCCTGAGACCGACACAACCTCCGCTCACTCTCAATCAACCCCGACTCGCTCGTTCAATCTTTCTTGATTGCCGGGAAGCTAGAGCTTCCTGAGCAGGTTACCCAAGCTGGAAGCATATTTTAGTTTTTGCGACTACGACTAGCCCCCTGCTCGGACTCTTGGCTTCAGTAAGCTGAAGCATCTTGCTAATCAGGACTTATTTTGACTACTCTATTGATAAAAGAACAATATTCGTCAACTTGCATTAAACGATTCGGGCTAAAACGCCCTTTCATTTATTATGGTAAGCAATTAATTCTTTAATGTGCTAGCTTTGTAAATCAATATAAGGAAAAGCGATTTTTGCCAATGTATACCTTTCGCACTTCAAATTTCGGCAGTGCCAGAGGAGGCGCCTGGGTGTTCGGTCGATTTTTGCTCCTGCAAAATCGACATTCACGCCATCCATGGCGCTCATAAAGGCTTTGCCAGCATGGAGCTGGCATAGAGCCTACATGGACGTATTCACCCAGCACCTAAATTCCATAGTCCATTGGCTATGCTTAACCATCTGGGATAATTTAGGTGCTGGGTTCACGGCGTCCTTTAACGGACACCCAGGCGCCGAATTTTGATCTACGACGGGTATAAATCGCCGAAATCATTACTTGATAACCAATCAAAGCAGAGTCGCCATGGCCACCGATATTGACATTTTAAGAAACAACGGTTTATTCAGCGAATTGAACGACGAAGAACTTACCGCTCTGGCAAAACTGACCCAAACCCGGACATTTCTGAAAAACTCGTTGATCTTATGCGAAGGCGATACTTCCAATGCCATGTACATCATACAAAAAGGCAAAGTCAACATTACCGTAACCAATGAAGACGGAAAAGAAATGATTCTTTCCACATTGCAAGCGGGAGATAATTTCGGAGAATTGTCCCTACTTGACGAAGCCCCTCGGTCCGCAAATGCCGTCGCCCTCGAAAAATGTGAATTGATCGTTTTGCACAAAGCCGAATTCGTACAGCTACTGACTCAAAACTCTGCAATCGCATTGGCGATCATACGTTATCTATGCGAGCGGGTAAGATTTTTGACGAGCCTAGCCCATGGCTTGGCATTATTGGACGTCTACGGACGGCTCGTTAAACTGATACAAAGCCTGGCCGAACGGAATCAAGAGGGCCAATTAGTCGTTGCGATACCGTTGACCCACAAAGATATCGCGATGCGGGTCGGCTCGTCGCGGGAGATGATCAGCCGAATCCTGAGCGAATTGGAAAAAGGCGGATACGTCTCATGCGAAAACAAACACATTAAAATCAACAAAAAATTACCGTCAGCTTGGTAAGGATTTGGTTATAAATAACGTCCCTATTTTTTGATTTAGGGTAGGCAAGTTCGGCAAGTCAATGATGCGGCTTGTTTAAAGCGTGCAGCGAGTTATTTCGGCAAAGGCTCAGCTATCGCAATTGAATTAAACATCGATAGGGAAATACGAACAATGTATACCCATCGTAGATCAAAATTCGGCACCGGGGTGCTCGGCCCCTCCTAAGGTACTGCCGAAATTTGAATTGCGAAAGGTATAAAACTCGAATTATAGATCATATCGATACCTCTTACCGGTCACTTCCAAGGAGTCGATCATGGCTGATTGTAACGAGCGCAAACGAATCGAAGAAAACCGGGGCGATATGCCTCCCTGGTGGTTATGGGGTCCCTATGTCGGCGAAAGGTCCTGGGGAACCGTCCGCGAAGATTACAGTCCGGATGGCGATGCCTGGCGTTATTTGCCCCACGATTTGGCGCGTAGCAAGGCTTATCGCTGGGGAGAAGACGGCTTGGCCGGCATCTGCGATCGCTATCAACTATTAGTCTTCGCCATCGCCTTATGGAACGGACAAGACCCGATTTTAAAAGAGCGCGCGTTCGGTCTCAACATGTGGGAAGGCAATCACGGCGAGGACGTCAAAGAATATTATTTCTATCTCGACAACACGCCGACGCACAGTTACATGCGTTATCTATACAAATATCCGCAGCGCGCCTATCCCTACGAAGCGTTGGTTCGGGAAAATCAAGCCCGGGGAGGACAAGGCCCCGAATACGAGCTGCTCGATACCGGACTATTCGACGAAAACCGCTACTTCGATATCGAAATCGAATACGCCAAAGCATCGCCCAGCGATATTTGCATCAAAATATCCGCAACCAACCGGGGACCCGACGACGCACCGCTGCACATACTTCCCCATCTGTGGTTTAGAAATACTTGGGCCTGGAGCGAACCGCGCAAACAGGCGCCGGAAATTAAATCAATCGATTCCCCGAATTCGCCCTATCGCTGCTTATTGGCCGATACCGCCAAGCTAGGTGCGCTACCCGGCCTACTTTTCCCTTACCGCTTACCCAATTACCATTTATATGCCGAAGGCGACTGCACGCCGCTGTTTACAGATAACGAAACCAATACCCTTAGAGTCTACGGTACCGAGAATACGCAGATTTACACCAAAGACGCGTTTCACCGCTACCTTATCGATCGGGAACCGTGCCTTAAACCCGACAATTCCGGTTCCAAGGCCTGTTTACATTATGCGTTCGATATCGAGTCTGGCAAAACGGCCGTAATTCATCTGCGTCTAAGCGAGCAACTCGTCGACGAGCCGTTCCGGGACGCGGAAAGCTTAATTAAACAACGCAAATCGGAAGCCGATACATTTTATCGAACGCTTCATCCCGAGCTTGCGACCGAACAAGAACGCTTAGTGCAGCGGCAAGCATTGGCCGGCTTGCTGTGGAGCAAACAGACCTATTTATTCGACGTACGCAAATGGCTCGACGGCGATTTGCCGAGCGCACCGCCGCCGGAATCGCGGCTAACCATCCGTAACCGGCACTGGCGGCATCTCAATTCGATGCGTGTGCTGCTGATGCCGGACAAGTGGGAATACCCTTGGTTTGCCGCTTGGGATTTAGCGCTTGCCAGCATCCCGATGGCATTGATCGATCCTCAGTTTGCTAAAGAACAGCTGTGGCTGATGTTATTCGAACAATTTCAGCATCCGAACGGTCAGATCCCGGCCTACGAATGGGACTTTTCCGATTTGAATCCGCCGGTACACGCGTTGGCGGTCTGGCGCGTTTACAACATGGAAAAGCGCTTGCACGGCCATGCCGACCGCGACTTTCTGGAGCGTTGTTTTCATAAACTAATGCTCAATTTCACTTGGTGGGTCAACAAAGTCGACAGCCAAGGCAATAATATCTTCGAAGGCGGATTCCTAGGCCTCGACAACATTTCGGTCGTCGACCGCAGCCAACCCCTGAACGGCGGCCAAACTCTCGAACAATCCGATGCAACCGGCTGGATGGCGATGTTCTGTTTGAACATGATGCGCATCGCCTTGGAACTCGCGTTGACCAACCGCACCTACGAAAGCCTCGCGACCAAATTTTTGGAACATTATATTTACATCGGCGCCGCAATGAAAAACATGGGCGGACGCCACTACCAACTTTGGGACGAAGACGACGGCTTTTTTTATGACGTGCTCCGACAACATGACGGGCATTTCGATAAGTTCCGGGTCCGCTCCTTGGTCGGGCTGATCCCGTTATTTGCCGTCGAACGCCTCGAAGCCGATTGGATCGCCCCATTTCCATCGTTCCGGGCCAATCTGCAATGGTTCCTGACAAACCGCAATCAATTCGCTCAGTTCAGTTGTCATCCCGTCGAACGGAACGGCCAAACCAATTATTTGTTGAGCATTCCGAATCAAGCTCAAATTAAACGCATGCTGGAACGCGTCTTCGACTGTAACGAATTCTTATCGCCGTTCGGTATGCGTAGTCTATCGAAATTCCATGCCGAAACCCCCTTCGAGTTCGGAGCGAGCAGCGTCCGCTATGAGCCGGGAGAAGCCGAATCCAAATTGAAAGGCGGCAATTCGAACTGGCGCGGTCCGATCTGGTTTCCGGTCGGTTTCTTAATGGTCGAATCGCTACGCAAACTGGATAAAGCCTTGGGTCCCGAATTCAAAGTCGATGTCATGTTGGACGATAAACCCGCTTCGCTGACTCTAGGCATGCTCGCCAAAGAATTGGCGGACCGCATGATCAAACTTTTTCAGCCGGGCTTCGATGGACGCATTCCCGCTTTCGGGGAAGACAGCCGTTTTCAGGAAGACCCGCACTGGCGTAATCTGTTACTCTTTCACGAATATTTTCATGCCGAAACCGGCAAGGGCCTAGGTGCATCTCATCAAACTTGGACGAATTTAGTGGCCGCGATGATCGACGAATGGAGGCGCGAAGAGTAAAGTTATGAATTCGTTTACGGACCGATGTGAAATGAAGGTACGCTGCGCGTACCTAATGATGGCACAAGGCAACACATGAAGGAACGTTAAACTACCGGCGGTACTGCTGTGGTACGCAAAGCGTACCCTTATGTTTCGAAATTGGTGTAGTATTAATTTCAACTACTAGTACGAACATAGCCTAAAAAAACACGTCCCTGTGTCATGCGGTAATCCATTAGGTCTTTCTCCTTACAGTAAATTTGTCTTCGGCGACGTTCATTCAAAAGACGGTGTTTAGGACTCTTCCTTAAAATCTCCTTTCCTGACGGAAAATCCAGGAGAAAATGGGAAATTAAACAAAGCCTAAACACTTAAGAATCGAGCTGTTAACGAATATCGACCGAACCGGTGTTCGCTACCGAATTACGGCCTATCGCTTGGGTGTTGGTCAAGGTGTTTTTAGACGCGTTGATCACGGTCGATTTTTCGACTTTCGAACCGACCACGTTGATAGAACCGGTGCTAGCGGCACTGTTGCGACCGATGGCTTGCGTGTTGGTCAGCGTGTTTTTGGAAGCGTTGATCAAAGTCGATTTTTCGATTTTGGAGCCTTCGGCCATTGCCGATCCGCTGAAGACTGCGACCAATGCGACTGCTGCTACTGTGAATTTTTTCATGACGTTTTCCTCTTGAGTTTTAAGTATTGGTTTTTTGTTACGGTTTTACTGTATCGTTTGGTTGTTTGTTTTGCGGTGAACCGTTCACGCTAAAATTGTGAACTATTCACCGCTTCTGTATTAGCGAATGTCCACCGAACCGGTGTTAGCCACCGAATTGCGGCCTATCGCTTGGGTGTTGGTCAAGGTATTTTTAGACGCATTGATCACGGTGGATTTTTCGACTTTCGAGCCGACCACGTTGATCGACCCAGTGCTCGCGGCACTGTTGCGGCCGATGGCTTGGGTATTGGTCAAGGTGTTTTTCGAAGCGTTGATCAAGGTCGATTTTTCGATTTTGGAACCTTCGGCCATTGCCGATCCGCTGAAGACTGCGACCAATGCGACTGCTGCTAATGTATATTTTTTCATGACGTTTTCCTCTTGTGTTTTAAGTATTGGTTTTTTGTTACGGTTTTACTGTATCGTTTGATTGTTTGTTTTGCGGTGAACCGTTCACGCTAAAATTGTGAACTATTCACCGCTTCTGTATTAGCGAATGTCCACCGAACCGGTGTTAGCCACCGAATTGCGGCCTATCGCTTGGGTGTTGGTCAAGGTATTTTTAGACGCATTGATCACGGTGGATTTTTCGACTTTCGAGCCGACCACGTTGATCGACCCAGTGCTCGCGGCACTGTTGCGGCCGATGGCTTGGGTATTGGTCAAGGTGTTTTTCGAAGCGTTGATCAAGGTCGATTTTTCGATTTTGGAACCTTCGGCCATTGCCGATCCGCTGAAGACTGCGACCAATGCGACTGCTGCTAATGTATATTTTTTCATGACGTTTTCCTCTGATTATTAATGGCTGATGTTGGGTTCAACCGTGCCGTTGAACTTGGGTACAGTATCCCGATTTGGAGAAGAAAACGCGGTGATCGAGTAACGCCGGTTCTGTGATTTATTCACGAACCGGATTTCCATGGATCATTGGCCATAGTATTTAATCGATCGGATTGACGAATCATAGAAAAAGTAAATTTATATTCTGATCACAGATCTTTCAAATTCAGGCGCGCCGCAATTCGATCTGGGTTTTGATTTAATTGAACCAATGTTTTTTATGTACAAGTGGTAATTTGGATAGGCTAAACTGCGTTTTTTAGGATTAAGTGGATGGCTGCCGAAATGAAATCATTGGCCCGCTACGGGTGGTTGTCGATCATTGCGGCTGTATTGACCATAGCGCTGAAGAGTTATGCTTATTGGCTGACCGGTTCGGTTGGCTTGTTGTCCGATGCGCTAGAGTCGTTAATTAATCTGGTAGCTGCGGTAATTGTGTTGATTTCATTGAACATTGCTGCTCGACCGCCGGATGAATCTCACTCATACGGCCACGATAAGATCGAGTATTTTTCCAGTGGTGCCGAGGGCATCATGATTTTGTTGGCGGCCGGCAGCATCGCTTACACAGCGTGGGAACGCCTTCTACATCCCGAACCTTTGCAGCAACTGGATGTCGGTATCGCCATATCCGTGTTTGCGTCGTTAATCAATCTGGTTGTTGCTAAAATTTTGATTACAGTCGGTCGCAGTCGGCATTCAATTACTTTAGAAGCGGACGGTAAGCATTTGATGACCGACGTGTGGACCACAGTCGGAATTGTCCTAGGTATTGGCTTGATCGCGTTGGGTAATCGGTTTCAATTGACGCTGGATTTTGCTGAGCAATTGGGAATGCAAGGCTGGGAGATTCTCGATCCGGTGATTGCGATTTTAGTTGCAATCAACATTCTTTGGGCAGGGTTACATCTATTGCGCCGCACTATTTCCGGTTTGATGGATGCTACGCTGCCGGAAGAAGAACTAGCCGAAATTGTAGGGGTGTTGGAGCAATTTATCGCTTCGGATCAAATTGCCTATCATGCTTTACGCACCCGATATGCCGGCGCGCGCCGTTTCATGTCGGTACATGTGTTGGTGCCGGGGCAATGGTCTGTACAGCAAGGCCATGATTTGCTGGAAACCATAGAACATCGGATCAAGGATAAATTCGACCATATCGATATAGAAACCCACCTGGAACCGATAGAAGATGCGGCTTCATGGCGGCATTAGGCAGGGAATGCGCGTAAATACCGGCTAAAGAGTTGTACCGCGTGCCTTTACTTAAGGCTTGGCGCAACGAAACTGGAACACGCATTATCGATTCCGGCCTTCTTAATTTCATCGTGTCTCCGGGTCACACTCCTAACAATTAGCTCAGCGACGTAGTTTTAGCGGAGTCCGCTGGAGCGTTGGGTTAGGCTGGCCGAATGCTGGGCTATTTCAATTAAATAACGCAATGCTTCATTTACAGCATCGGCGTTGGGGAACGCCGCAATCACATCCGGCTCTAAACGAACCGTATTGCAAAACTTTTTGCGGCCGGGTCCTAATTTTCTGACCTGTAAACCTTGCAAGTCGTATTCCGGCCGTAATTCATCTTCAACTTCATTCTTGTTCATATGCTTTTCGCTCCGATGTCGTTGCTTCTCTTGCGCTAATCAACCGAATGATATTGTTACGCTCCATATAAGAAACGAACAATAACCTCCCTTGTACTGATTCGCCTAGTAGGATAAAACGATGTTCTACGTAAGAATGGTCGGGATCGTAGAAATCCACGTATAACGGATCATCAAAAACCGTTTTTGCTTCCGCGAAGGAAACACCGTGTTTGGACAGATTGGCTGCCGTTTTGTTTTCATCCCACTCATATTCCATAAAAACTCATATTTCCGATTATGTAATACTTCCTTGCCCCCGCGCTGTCTTTTAGCGTCGGCCAAATTTAAGTGTTAAATGCCAATTTTTCTGCGTTTTTTGTCGATTCATCATATTCCCAAAACTCCACATCACTCGGCACTAGATGATTGTAAGTTCTCAAGTAGTACTCAGCAAGCGTTTCATTACGCTTATCGCTTCTGTCCTTAAGCACAAACATGATTTTTCTGTAATCTTCAGGGGCCACATAGAAATAGAACATGGCCTCATTCCATACGGTCATTTTGGCGCTAGGTACATTGTCACCAGACGTCCAGCGATGAGATTTACACTCAACTATTACTTTTTGTCTTTCACACCCTAAATCGAAGGCATGCTCTTTTTTAATAGTACCGACTCCTACTAGTACTTTTAAATCGGGCATCAGCTCTAATCCTTGACTCGAAAAAAACTCTTTCGCAACAATCTCAAAATCACGCCCAACGTGAGCATTGGATTTTGATCCTAACCTTTGAAATAGCTTATCCATTCTGGCATTTAATCTGGAAGATCACCTGCGTAGCGCAGCGAAGTCAGGTGAATCTTTTGGTTCTTGTGCATGTTACGGATTTCTAACGGCGAAAATTGGCAGAGATGTGAAAGTCTCATTTGATCTGTGTAACGGTAGTTTTAATCAGTAACTTGTCACAAAGAACAAGTCATTCTCTTGACCTGGATATCTTAACTGCATGAAACAACAGCTGACAAAGATAATCCTCGATCTTCTCTTGTTCTGCGGGATAACATCTAAATCGGACATGATATAAAAATAACTGGGGTCAGGTATGGGTTAAATGATACTGCATTGGCCTGCGTTTAATTTGTACCTGACCCTATTTATTTGACCCTAATTATTTAAAGGGTTTGTTACGGTATTAATTTATCGGTGTCCTATTGGTTTTGTAGTGAACTATTCACCACACCTTCGACATTAGCGTATATCGACCGAACCGGTGTTCGCGACCGAATTGCGGCCTATTGCTTGGGTGTTGGTCAAGGTGTTTTTAGACGCATTGATTACGGTGGATTTTTCGACTTTCGAGCCGACCACGTTGATCGAACCGGTGCTCGCGGCGCTGTTGCGGCCGATGGCTTGCGTGTTGGTCAGCGTGTTTTTCGAGGCGTTGATCAAAGTCGATTTTTCGATTTTGGACCCTTCGGCCATTGCCGATCCGCTAAAGACTGCGACCATTGCGACTGCTGCTACTGTGAATTTTTTCATGACGTTTTCCTCTTGAATTTTAAGTATTGAGTTTGTTTACCACGGTTTTAATGTACCGTTTGACTGTGTGTTTTGCGGTGAACCGTTCACTCTAAAATTGTGAACTATTCACCGCTTTTGCTTTAGCGAATGTCGATCGAACCGGTGTTCGCGACGCTGTCCCTGCCGATCGCTTGGGTGTTGGTCAACGTGTTTTTGGACGCGTTGATCACGGTCGATTTTTCGACTTTCGAGCCGACCACGTTGATCGAACCGGTGCTCGCGGCGCTGTTGCGGCCGATGGCTTGCGTGTTGGTCAGCGTGTTTTTCGAGGCGTTGATCAAAGTCGATTTTTCGATTTTGGAACCTTCGGCCATTGCCGATCCGCTGAAGACTGCGACCAATGCGACTGCTGTTACTGTGAATTTTTTCATGACGTTTTCCTCGGGTTTTGATTATTTGATTTAGTTAATACGGGTTCGAACGTTTCGTTGAACTTGGGTACAGTATCCCGATTTGGAGAGGAAAACGCGGTGATCGAGTAACGCCGGTTCTGTGATTTATTCACGAACCGGATTCCGATGAATCATTGGTCGTTGTGTTTAATCGATCGGATTGACGAATCATAGAAAAAGTAAGGAACGCGCATAAAATAACTTCCTCAAGTGCGCTGATGAATTTCCAGCGTAGGTGAGGATTTATCCGCACAGTGCGAATGAATTCGCACCTACAATCCCCCGATTTATTTCATGCCCATTACTAAGTTTATTCTGATCACAGATATTTCAAATTCAGGCGCGCCGCAATTCGAACCAGGTTGTGATTTAATTGAACCAATTTTTTTGAGTACACGTCGTAATTTGGAAGGGCTAAACTGCTTTTTAGGATTGAGTGGATGGCTGCCGAAAAGAAATCATTGGCCCGCGCTAGGTGTCACTGCCATTAAGTTAAGGGAACCCCGTCATTCCGCCATGGACTGGCGGAATCTAGTGCCATGGATGGCAGGCTTTTGGAGCACATTCGAGCCTGAATGCCAACATTACTTATTCTGTGACGGCTTAACTTAATGGCAGTGGATCGCCTGCTGCATCCGGAGCCTTTACGGCTACTGTATGTCGGTATCGCCATTTCCGTGTTTGCGTCGTTAATCAATCCGGTTGCGGCTAAAATTCTGATTACGGTCGGTCGCAGCCAGCATTCAATTACTTAGAAGCCGACAGTAAGCATTTGATGATCGACGTGTGGACCAAAGTCGGAATTGTCCCAGGTATTGGCTTGATCGCGTTGGACAATCGGTTTCAGTTGACGCTGGTTTTTGCTGAGCAATTGGGAATGCAAGGCTGGGAGATTCTCGATCCGGTGATTGCGATTTCAGTTGCAATCGACATTCTTTGGGCAGGTTTGCATCTGCTGCTCCGTACTATTTCGAGATTGATGGGTGCTACGCTGCCGGGGGAAGAACTAGCGGAAATTGTAGGGTATTGGAACAATTTATCACTTCGGATCAAATTGCCTACCCTGCTTTGCGCACCCGCTATGCCGGCGCGCGACGTTTCATGTCGGTGCATGTATTGGTGCCGGGGCAATGGTCTGTACAGCAAGGCTATGATTTGCTGGAAACCATAGAACATCGGAACAAGGCTAGATTCGACCATATCGATATAGAAACACACCTGGAACCGATAGAAGATGCGGCTTCGTGGCGGCATTAGGCAAGGAGTGTAGTAAATACCATACATGAACTTCACCTCTCAGATCATCAAAGGTCTGCTCGACCTGCATGTATTTGATGTCCTCGACATCATTACCCGCCAAGTAAGATGCAATCCTCTGCTCAGCATCAATCCAATATTCTGGTGTCATTTTGCCCCTACTTGCTGACTGTGCTGAAAATATAAAGTAAAGGTAAGGGGCGTGCCGCTGAAGAAAGCCAAGAGAAGCCGCCAACGGGCGGCGCGTCCCTTTGACCATTGTGTTAGGCCAAATTATAGAGATGGCTGGTGCTCTCGGCTTGCGTGCCAAAACGCAAGCACATGAAGGAAACTGCCCTCAGCTTTGTAGTAAATGAAGTACCCTACGCGACTGAGAAAAAGGCGGCGAACGCCAACGGTGCGAGAACCTTTATATTTAGCGCCGATGCCTGGTTGTTCGGCCAACAAAGCCACTGCCTCGCCAAAGTCTGTGGCGATAGCGTTTGGAACGCTGGGGCGGTTTACCGACCACCACTCAGATGCCTTGCGAATCTGGTTTGCTGCTCGTGCGGCGATTCTTATCCGAAGCGCCATGCTCAATTATGCGCGGGAAGAGACTGCAATAGTTCTTCCAAGCTTACATATTCACCACGTTCAATTTCAGCCATGGCCGCAAGTAGTTCGTTTTCTTGGGCCTCGGTAAGTAAAAAGCTTTCGTCAGAACCGCGCGTAACGACGGTTACCACGGCACCCTCGGTAAGAGAGACCCCTTCCAGCACGATTTTTCCGTTGACAACGGTTCCGGTAGCAAGTTGCATAATATGAATGATACTCCGAATTGCTCAATTAAGTTGTTTGCATAATGATACCACCACCTTGCTTACCAAACTCAACGCTTCAATCAGCCGACGCGTTAGCAGTCGGCTGTTTTGATTTGTTAAACGCTACCACCCCCATCTCAACCTATCATAAAGAGCAGCCAATTTTCTATAGTTACTTGCATAGTTAGAGACCCCGTAATCAAACTTCTCTTCATTCTCAATTAGAAACTGGTGGAGGGTTGTCGTGTTAATTTTATCGGCACTAAGAAATGGAATGTAAGCGGAAGCATTTTCTGGAGTACAAGCTTTAATTATTTCATCCATATCCATGTGCCGGTAGTTTCTAAAAAACGGTCTCTTATATGATTCCATTCGCATCTTTTTAATATCACGATAAACAACTTTATCTAGCTGATAACCACTTTCTTTGTATGCTCGCTCACTATCAATTCCCAGCTTGCTTAAATACATAAACACCGGCACATTGGGCGTCGACTTACAAGATTTGGGGGCAACATGTTTAAGAATTTGCTCGCAATCATAGCCTTTATTCTCATGGAGCAAATCTTCGAATAGGTCATTTGTACTAATGCTTTCATAACCAATTGGAGACGGCCCTACAAATTCTTGCTGGGCAACACCTACACCAACTAGAAATTCAACATCATCCTTTGTTTCGATTTCATCAATATCGACAACGCAGATTTTCTTCTCAGGCTCAGCAGATTGAACCAGTTCGTAAAGCTGCTCTTTGCAATAGCGCAAAACTCTGGCTGGAATTTTTCTTTTTGTTGAATGGATTGCTTTATATACTGGTAAGAAGTCATTTGTTTTAACTAAGACCAGTGGTATTTGTATCCTGTCGATAGTCAAGTAGGTATCAGAAATATTTGGCTCTTCTCCTTCAGACAAACGCTGAACAAAAATAAGATTTTTCCTCAATTGCTCAATGTTGTCTTTTCCAATACATCCGGAGATTGCTTTCAGCAAACTGCTAATGTTTTCATCTGCGATAGAGTAACCAATAAACACAACGGGATGCTCTACAAACAAAGTTATCAACTTTGCTGCAAGATAAGTGTTTTTTTCATTAAAAGAGTCATAATCGGAATCAGTCAACACCAATGAACCAGCGCTGGTGGAACACCCATGAATCTTATAAATTTCACCTATTTCTTGAGGGTTTGAAAACAGCAACTCTTCCTGCCCAATGTACGTTTTATACTCTGGAAACAGCTGCTCGATGAACATATCCCAGTTAGTCGTAATTACGCCATCGACATTCAAATTCGCTAACAACCCGACCTCTTCAGAATAATCAGACTCTTTAGCTTTAGACTGATCAAGAGTTGGATAGATAGTTACAGATTTCAATTCTTAGGGCAGAAGTTTCATCTTTAATTTTAGATTTGTAGCGTTCGACGTTACCTGCATACTCTGGTGCTGTCCACCAGTATTCATTAAAATCTTTTGCTAAAAGAGCAGCCACTTTTGGGTAATTTCCATTGGCAGCTGACAAATAGTATTCGAAAGGTTTTCCTGCAACGCAAAACTTGCTAAGGAACCCGCGCCAGTCTTCAAGACCTAAATATCTCCGTGAAAAACCAGATCCTAAGAACAAAAAAGGCCCAGCTGATCGGCTTCGAAAGATATCAACTAATTTGTTTTCCATTTCACATTTATTCTCGTTCATAGCCTCATCATTCTTGGCGTTTAAGTCATTATCTTGACCGTGATATCTTAACTGCATGAAACAACTGTTGACAAAGATTATCCTTGATCTCCTCTTTTTCTGCCGGATAACATGCAAATTGAACATGATATATAGGTATCGATAACTACATGATTGATCAAACAATACCAAAAGATAGCAAATAATCTTCAGTTCAGACTTCACATCACTTTGAAAATCAAGGAGCAATTCAGTTTCTTATGCTGGAAATTCTAATCGATTTACGCACTTCTGCCATATCATCAATATGGACGATGGACTTATTCGTTACATGCCTAACATGAAACCGAAACCTTTCGCACTTGATAACTTCGTTTGCAACGGCTGAACCGGTGGAAAATTCTGCCAAAAAATCCGAAGAAGATTTTATCGGCCGTTGCGGTCAATTGGTAAATACTGAATCGCTATTCGGCATCGTACAAATGCAAACAGCAATCGTCTTTTGCATTTCTCTATTTACCCTCCGTGTCTGGATAGTTCCACTTGGCCTTGGCGTAAACAATGAGGCTGAAATTTCGAATATTTGATAAATCTGCAAAATTCCTTTTTGAAAACCTCCACTAGCCTTTCGATAACTCAAAATTCAAACCCGAATTGTTATCTTCTTAATGGCTCTATGGGCCATGATGCGGCAAAATCACTTTTTGAAACGAATCGAGGATTTCCGAATGCCAAAACTATCTTTAATCCAAGGTATTCTTTTCGACCTCGACGGTGTTTTGTATGTCGATTCGAACGTCATCGAAGGCGCCGTCGAGGCTATCGCCGAGATCAAACGGCGCGGTTACCGTTGCCGTTTCATCACCAACACCAGCACGCTGTCGGCCGCTTCGCTGCACGACAAAATAACCCTCCTCGGCTTCGATATAGACGAGCGGGAGATCGTCAGCGCGACGCGCGCCACGTTGATCTACCTCGAACAATTCGGCGATCCGGTCTGCCATTTGCTGCTCGCCGACGATGTCAGACACGATTTCGATCGGTTCCGGCAATCGGATACTCAGGCCGATTTCGTGATCGTCGGCGATATCGGCGACCGTTGGTCTTACCCGGTTCTGAACCGCGTCTTTCGTCTGCTGACCGGCGGCGCGCGGCTGATCGCGGTCCACAAGAACCGCTTTTGGCAAACCGAGCAGGGCCTGCAAATGGATATCGGCGGGTTCGTCAGCGCGCTCGAATACGCCAGCGGCCAGCAGGCGACGATCATCGGCAAACCATCGCCCGATTTTTCCGTGCGGCGCTGACCGAATTGGAATTGCCCCCCGAACACGTCGCGATCGTCGGCGACGACATCGATTCCGACATCGGCGGCGGTCAAAATGCCGGCCTGATCGGCATTCTGGTGAAGACAGGCAAATTCCGCAAAGCCTATGCGGACGCCAGACGCGTGATGCCGGATTTGATCATTTCATCGGTCGCCGAGCTGCCGGCTCGACTGCCTATCAAGGTCGCCGGTTCTTAACATTCAATTCGGACGCAAGTTTGGCTTAGCAGCGCGCTTCCCTACCTTCTCGATTTTTGAACTTCCTTGCGTCAGGCTATATTTGCAAAGAGCGAATAAAATAGGCTATGTTCGCGTTAATAGTTGATACCTATTTGAACTCAAAGTCAGCAGAAACCAAAGGATATACCTCTGAATAACTTGCTTTTTTCAATATTGAGCGGATTCTTGAAAGGAGGGTACGGTTGCTCGATTGGCAGGTGTCGGCGGCAGGGAAAGCCGCCGTCAAGCCTACATGGAGGTATTTACGGCGTCCTGTCAAGCGAGTAATCGTACCCTCTTCCACGCTCAGAGTATGGGAAAGTAATCATTGACTATTTCCTAAATGGTTTATTTAGTAGGAAAGAGACCGTTTCAACTGATCACGCGAACGTAGCCATAAAAAAGCCCCGCCACATCCGTGAGCGGGGCTAATTATCAAGCACGAGTAGTGCTTTTATCAGAAAGGCGTACAGAATTCGCCGAGTTTACTGATATTCACACAGGCTTTAGGCATCGGATCGAAAGCCACTTTACCGTCGGCAAGCGATTGTCCGTTCATTTGAGCGCTGAGATTACCGCGAATGCCTTTGATATCGAGCGTTAGATCGATTTTACCGCCGACATCGAGATCGATCACCGGTAAGTCGGGCAAAGTCAATTTCGCGACCTTTAATGCCGCTTTCGCGCTTTCCAAGCCGATAATCAATCCGGACACGCGCGGATCCAAATCGATCGGCAATGTCGAGATACCTTGTTGAATACCGTACAGAACCTGTTCGGCAGTCCACAATACCCCTTTGGCGGCCGCCATCGCAACATTCAGTCCGGCAATCGCTGTTTTGGCAACCCCTATCTGACCCAGCTTATAAGTACGATACCCGGTGTAGGCGATCCAAGCGGCCGGTTTTTTGTGCCAAGGCTTTTTGTTATACCATCTTTTTTTAGCAGCAATTTCGCCGTTATATTTTTTAATCAAACCGTTTTGATAGTTGATCTTCGACTGCAACGATTTAACGCCATTTTGCGCACTAATGACTTCGGCACGGGCTTTTTCCAGATTAGCCGCATCGCGGTCCCGATCGGCCTGCACTTGTTTCCGCGCTTGATCGACCAAATACCCGGCTTCTTGGACTTTTTGTTCGGCCTTCAGTACGCCTTCCCTCGCTTTGTTCAACGCGGCGGTAATATCGCCGATCGGCAAATAGATGCCTGCGTTACCGGTCAATAAAGGCCCTTGGTTGGTAATTTGACCGCCCATGCCGATCTCGCTGAGCGGCGTGACGAATTTTCCGTTGATGAAAAAACCTTTGGCGCTGATATCCAAAGCAACCGGCGACAATCCGACGCCTGCAACCTGCATTTGACCCGACATACGAACATAGCTCAATTCCGGACGGGTAAACGGAAAGAAGATGTCGACATCGACCGAACCGCCCAATTTTATCGACGGATGAATGCTTGAAGATGTCCGTCCGCGCAACCGGATACCTTCGACCGTTACCGTCAGATCGGCACTGTTGACTGCTAGATTATTCAGATTGACGCCGACCAGTTTGCTCAGTCCGGCGGTATCGTAGCCGAACTGACCCTTGGCCCGCAATTGCGTCAGCACTGGATTGCCGCTGCTGATATAACCCGAAACCAGTGTTTTGTTGGCCGGTGTGAACGGTACGAAAGACGGTAAAAACGAATAATTCGGATCGTTGATTCCGCTGAAATAGGTGGCCTGTTCGTCCTTGGTTATCGTAACGCCTGCAGTGGCATTGCCGAGCGGAAACGAAAAGTTCAGGAAATTCGGAATCAGATCGAACGAAACCTCGACTTTGCCGTTACCGCCTTGCATATAACCTTCTTTGCCGATATACGTGACGATTTCGCCGTTGAGTTTGACGAATTTATACAGCGGTAATTCGGTTTCTATGTACAGATGGCCTTTGAATTCCCCCGCTCCTTCCGGTATTCCCCATATTGTTTCCGGTCTGAATGGAATACCGCCCTCGAACGAAAACGCCAGATCGCCTAAATCGGGTAATGCCGATTTGGCGGTTTCCGAGGCGGCGTCTTTGACTGCATCGTTGTTTTCTTTAGTATCCCCGCCGTTTTGCTGCTCCCGCTCCTTTTTCCTCTCTTCGTTGGCTTGTTTAGCCAAATCGATTGCGGCTTCCGATTTTTCCGCTACCAATTCGCGCGTGTTTTGTGAAATGAAAAAATAAGGCTCTTCTAGATCGAGAATAAAGGTCACGCTTTTATCGCCGGGCACCGAAAAATTGAACGGATTATCGCCCTCCTGATTCATTCCCAATAATGCATTAAGCGGCATATCGAACGCCAAACCGCTTTGGAAATGAAAAAACAAATAAGCCGGCTGCTTGATATCGTTAGGATCGCCTTCCGGGTCTTTCGGGTTTTCCGCTAAAGGCAAGGTATAGCCGTCCGACTCAAGCAAAGATTTCAACATTTTTCTGCCAGCCAATCCGACTGCGGCCAGCGGTTTGGCGGTAAAGCTCGCACCAGCCAACAGAGGTACTGACGGAAAGGGCGCTTCGGCAACGCCGTAGACTTCGAATCCGATATCGGTATTGTCGGTATTTCTGGAAAAATACAACTCTGCATCCAGTAACGGCACATTGCCCGCCGGGGTTTTGACTATCAAATCCCCGATCATTTCATAACGGTCGCCGTCTCCGTAAAAATCGGCAACTCCGGACTCGATCGCCAAACTTTCATGTATCGAGATCGAACAACGGTAAGCATCGCAACTGACGCCTTCAGCACCGAACGCGGTCGACATCAACGGAATTTGCAGTAAAGCAGTCATAAATAGCTTTACCATCGGTTTTTTTCTTGTTTTCATGGCACACACCCTAAGTTAATAATTGAGTTACGATTTAGCGCAACTCCATCGTATGCGGATTAACTTAGGAACTCTGTGCGATATTCACCGGGTATTCGGGTAATAAACACGATCGATTTGCCTATCGCGTCATTACAATTTGTCATCCGAACTTTTCGGCAAACTTACAGTGCATCATGAATTTATCACTTGAAGTCGAGCGGCCTTTCAAATGAATCCATGAACCATAAATATAAATCGCCGCTATAATTATGTGAGGACACGAGCTATTTCTAGTCGTCTTTATACCGTAACACTATGAAAAATATATATTTTAACATCATCATTACGGCATGTTTATCGCTATCGGCATGCGCGCCGAAACGTCACTATACCGACAACATACCGACTCGCCCCCTCGCTTCAGGAACAAGTACCCAAACCCGCGTATCGGCAGCGGTTGAGGAATGGCGAAATAGCGGCGTCAAGGTTTCGGCTGGGCAGAATTATCGGATATCGGCCAAAGGACAATGGCGGACTTATCCGACCTGCAATTTTACCGGCCCCGACGGCATCGGTTTATACAAGGCGTGGTGCGATAATTCTCCGTTATTCCCCACGATTATCGACGGATATAGTCATTCGACTCTAATCGCTAAAATCGGCCAACAGGGAAAGCCTTTCGTAGTCGGTTCGGACGTCACGTTTACGGCATCCGAAGACGGCCCCTTAATGTTCAGAACTAACGACGTAATCAACGGCAACCACGACAACGAAGGTTATGTCGATGTCGAAATTGCCTTTGCCGATTCTAATCCTGCAATCGCATCACCAAATCCCGCAATGATCACCCTGCCGCCCGGCACCCAACATTTGTCGGAAACATCGCCAACAATGCAATCCATGCCTAGCGCCGCCATTGATGCTATCGGAACTGTTCCGCTGCGCCGTACGGCCTTAGTTATCGGAAATAGTGCTTATGCCTTCAGCCCGTTAAAGAACCCGGTCAACGATGCCAAAGCCATGGCCGACTCCCTGAGCCGTTTAGGGTTTGAGGTCACGTTATTGCTCGATGGAAATCAAGAGCAAATGGAAGCGGCGATCGATAAATTCGGCCGGCAAATGAGTGCGGGAAAATTAGTCGGTTTATTCTATTTCGCCGGCCACGGTGTTCAGGTCGACGGGTCAAATTACCTAATCCCGACGGATGCGGTCATTAAAAGGCAGTCCGATGTCCGTTATAAAGCGGTCAATATCGGACAAGTATTGGGCGCGATGGAAGGCGAAGATAATTTGCAAATCGTGATTTTGGATGCCTGCCGGGACAATCCGTTGCCGCGCAGTTTCCGGAGTGCCGGCCGGGGCCTCGCCAAAATAGACGGACCAAAAGGCACCATTATCGGCTTTGCGACCAGTCCCGGTTCGGTTGCCGCCGACGGCGAAGACGACAACGGAATCTATACCAAGCATTTGCTCAATACTATGCAAGTTCCCGGACTCACGATAGAAGAAGTTTTCAAACGGGTCTTGCAAGGCGTCAATCAAGAAACCGGCGGCCAACAAATCCCTTGGATGGAATCGTCGTTTACCGGCAACTTTTTGTTTATACCGGAATAAATCGTGACAACAACAAAAGTGATGACTATTCTTGACAAAGACGGTCAATTATTGTTGCATGCAATTCGATTTTTTTAATTCTTCTCTTTTTATTCTTAAGACCAACCTAATTAATCGGTTTTGAATAATTACACTGAGCAAAGAATTGCGATTTCTCAGAAGGTGGGGAGAAAATCATCGTATCCATCCTTATTTTTAACTAGAACCGTCTTACAGTCTCTGCCAATAATAAGACGTCGCAAAAATAAGTAACGCTTGTACTCAGGCTCTAATGCGCCTCAAAAGCTTGCCAGTCCATGGCGGAATGAGGGGTTTACGTTAATTTAATGGTAGCACCGTCTTTAGACGAATAAAGAGGAAAGATTGCTGGCAATTTCCTGCCGGTCACTAAATCACAAATCGAATGTGAATGTTTCACATCGTAATTTTTCAAGGATGATTACACTGACCTCGAACTTTTAAAACCACCCAGGAGAAACCACATGAAAACATTATCTACTTCACTGCTTGCATTGACTTTAACTGCCGCCGTTTCGTCTTCCGCGTTCGCCGAAGGTTCGAAAATCGAAAAATCCACGTTGATCAATGCGTCCAAAAACACCTTGACTAATACCCAAGCGATCGGAAAAAACAGCTCGGCCAATACCGGCTCGATCAGCGTCGAAGGTTCTAAGGTCGAAAAATCCACGGTGATCAACGCATCGAAAAATACCTTAACCAATACCCAAGCAATCGGAAAAAACAGCTCGGCTAATACCGGTTCGGTCGATATTAAATAACGAATTTAAGCTTAGGATGTGAATAAATCACGTTTTTTCCGTGATTACTTTACGCCCTTAAACCCGAGGCTCGGTTACACTGACCTCGAACTTTTAAAACCACCCAGGAGAAACCACATGAAAACATTATCTACTTCACTGCTTGCATTGACTTTAACTGCCGCCGTTTCGTCTTCCGCGTTCGCCGAAGGTTCGAAAATCGAAAAATCCACGTTGATCAATGCGTCCAAAAACACCTTGACTAATACCCAAGCGATCGGAAAAAACAGCTCGGCCAATACCGGCTCGATCAGCGTCGAAGGTTCTAAGGTCGAAAAATCCACGGTGATCAACGCATCGAAAAATACCTTAACCAATACCCAAGCAATCGGAAAAAACAGCTCGGCTAATACCGGTTCGGTCGATATTAAATAACGAATTTAAGCTTAGGATGTGAATAAATCACGTTTTTTCCGTGATTACTTTACGCCCTTAAACCCGAGGCTCGGTTACACTGACCTCGAACTTTTAAAACCACCCAGGAGAAACCACATGAAAACATTATCTACTTCACTGCTTGCATTGACTTTAACTGCCGCCGTTTCGTCTTCCGCGTTCGCCGAAGGTTCGAAAATCGAAAAATCCACGTTGATCAATGCGTCCAAAAACACCTTGACTAATACCCAAGCGATCGGAAAAAACAGCTCGGCCAATACCGGCTCGATCAGCGTCGAAGGTTCTAAGGTCGAAAAATCCACGGTGATCAACGCATCGAAAAATACCTTAACCAATACCCAAGCGATCGGAAAAAACAGCTCGGCCAATACCGGGTCAATCGATATCAAATAAATCTTAAACTTAATGGGAACCGGTCCGACCATTTGGTCCGGTTTCCCTCATGACGAGGAAGACGGCTATGTCACTCATTCGATTGTGTACTTTTTTACTCATTATCGGCTTGCCCGTAACGCCGCTTCTAGCCAACGATTTAGACGACGGTATCGGCATTGATGAACCCATCAACGATAACATACAGCTCAATCCCAATATCGATTTTATAAAACGCAATGCCTTGGCAAAGGCGCGACGCAAGACCGATCAAAATTCCGGTTGCGGCGGTACAGGTAATCAAACCTTCGGTCCGGGCGCCAATTTGCAAAATGCCACCATTGTCAACCTTTCAGATAACAGACGCGCCAATTCAGTCTGCATCGAACGAAGACGATAAGCGTCCGAACACCAAATTTTTAGAAACGAGGTCGTGTTATGAACAACTATAAACTCACTAGCGGTTTTCGAATCATTGGCTTGCCGCTCTTGCTCGTCGGCTGCGGTTTAAATCCGCAGAATGCCGATATTGGGCTCAATGAAACACTACCTGAAGCCAAGATCACTATTTACCAACGCGCAATCAATAGATTAGGCTTGATGACCGAAATATACAGCAACGAGCCGGTCAAAATCATGTCCAAGGAAGTGTTTGATAATACCGGGACTTCGGTAGCAACAAGTGGTGAAATTCCGCGCGACATCACTGAAATGGTCAAGAGCACCTTGAACGGAATCGGCGGGAACGTGCTTTACATTCCTTACGAACCCGAATTCATGCTCAATACCGCTCAAACCGGTTATAGCGGCTATGAGGATAAAATTCTGCCTCAGGTCATTTTATCGGGCGGTATCACCGAGTTCGATCGAGGCTTAGTCACGCAAGGAGATTCGTTCGATGTCGATATCGAAGTCAAAGAATACGGGCTTAATTATTCCGATCAAAACAAATCTTCGTTGGCCAGCGTCACATTGGATTTTAATATGATCGATTTCAAGACTTTTACCGGCATACCGAGAGTTCAGGCGATCAACGGTATCAAATTACATAAAGCCACCAAAGAAGACAGTATCGGTTTCACGATTAAAAGTGTCACTTTCGGGGCCAAGGGCGAGATCAAAAAAGTCCAGGGTAGACACGCCGCCGTCCGTTTGCTGGTACAACTCAATATTATTCAATTAGTAGGACGCTATCAAAAATTGCCTTATTGGCGTTTGATACCCGGTGTCGAACCCGACGATGTCGTAATCGATCAAGTCCTAGCCGATTATTATTCGTATACCCGCCCGGAACAAATAGCCAAGGTTCAAGAATTGCTTTATTTACACGGCTACAATGTACAGCCTAGCGGACAACTCGACGGACCGACGCAAAGCGCATTACAAAATTTTGTTCAAAAACACGGCTTACCGGGAACAGACTTGAATCAAGAGCTTTATCTTGCCTTATATGAGAACGTTCCTTTGAATCATGCCACCCGGCAACTGCGCAAAAATCTGAAAGGACAAGGAGATGTCCATTATGCCGCTCAAGAGCCGATAACATATAAACCAACGGCTCCAACACCGGCACCGCAACAATTTATCGACGCTTCGCCTACTCCCGGAGCGTTATCACTTAGAACCAACAAATCCGAGTACCGTATCGGCGAACCGATGCAAATCGATTTCACGGTCAGCGAACCGATGTACGTCCGTATCGTTCTGATCAATTCGGAAGGCAAAATTGACACGGTTTTCCCGAATATCTATCAACCCGATAATTATTGCTTACCTGGCAAAACCTACAGTATACCCGCGCCCGGTGCCGATTTCACAATCGATGTTTCTGGACCTACCGGCACAGATAAACTGAGAGCTATAGCCGCTAAAAATCCGATTCCGGCCGATGCATTACATTTTACTAACGACGGTCAATTCGACGATTCCAAAATAGCGGCCAACTCGGTTAAAGCCGCAATCGACTATGTCATTCGATAAGGTAAGCATTATGAAAAAATTAACATTAATCTTACTCGCCGGCCTAATTTTACAAGCCTGCGAAAATGCTCCGGTCAGACGCGAGGAAATGATTTCCGAACATCCGGAGTGGGACAAGGAAATGGTCGAAGTCATCAAAGCCGGCTATCTGGTCAAGGGCATGGATCAAAACCAAGTTAAAGCGGCTTGGGGAAGGCCTTGCTGGAGCTGTACAGGCACCACTTCCGGAGATTGGGGCGAAGCCTGGGAATACTCCACTCAAGTGGTATTTTTCGACAAAAACGGCAAAGTTACCCGTTGGGAACAAAAATAAGGAACTATTCAGTCCTCCGGCAATTATTTTTGAACCGGTTTGATGAATGACACGAAACATTTCGTTTTAAAATTAAAGAGGTTAGTACCATGAAACCACATCACTCTATCACCGCCGCCAGCGGCATTCTATTACTCGCTTTATATGCCCAAACCGTTACTGCAGAGCAAGTACGCATGTACGATGCTCCGCCCAGCGCCGAGGAAATGGGCAAAGTTCTGTTCGGAGGACAAACGAACGGCACTCCGGGAACCATGAAAATGCGTTCTATCAATTTCCAACCCAAAAGGAATGAGCGGGCCGACGATTTAGCCACCGCCGAACGAGTCGAAGCGGAAAAAACCAGTATCGGTTTGCCGATTAAATTCGCCTATAACTCGGATGAAATTTTGCCCGAATCACTTCCATTTTTGGAAGAAGTCGGAAAAATGATGACGATGTCCGATTTTGTCGACAAACGTTTGATCATCGAAGGCCATACCGATGCGGCCGGGTCGGCCTCTTATAATCTGGATTTATCTAGACGCAGAGCTCAATCCGTAAGAAATTATTTAGCGCGTAATTTCGGCGTCTCTTCAAATAGATTGACTACCAAAGGACTTGGAAAATCCAAACCCCTTCCGGGCCGGGACCCGTTCGATGCGGTTAATCGCAGAGTTCAGTTTTATAGTGCGAATTAACAACGCGGCTTTTTTATTCGATTCGTCATCAGGAGACGCGCTATGACAACGCAAGGAAAACAAACAACCGATTTCCGGCCCGAACAAAGGGCCGGCCGCCGATCTCTGACTATCGGTCTGAGCTTGGGCCTATCAGTTTTATTACCCTCACCGACCGATGCTGTTGCAGGCCAAGCGACGACCGGCAAAATTATCATCGACGGTGTCGTTTACGGCGGCAGCGATGCGCGTATCGAACAAGGCTCCGGAGTTTTAGGCAAAGAACACCGCGACGTCGAGAAGTTCCGGGCTATCCATGTTGCCGCCGGAATCGACCTTAATTATCGTAACGGCCCGGCGCAAAGTATCGAGATCATCGGCGACCGAAATTTGATTCCGATTATCGAAACATCGGTTAGCGGTAGCGTTTTGACGATCGCCAGCCGAAAAAGCTATCAACAACATTTACCGCTGACGATCGAAATAACGAGCCCGCGTCTGGATTCGCTTGCTCTCCATGGAGCCGGCGACATTCGCCTAACCGCTCTCAGACAAGAGTCGTTTGCTCTGACGCTCAACGGAAGCGGCAATGTGACCGCCGACGGACAGATCGACCGTTTCAGCGTGACCGTCAATGGCGCCGGCGATATCAATGCACAAGGATTGGTCAGCAAGTTGGCAGATATCCGGTTATCGGGTTCCGGGGATATTTCAGTTACTGCACGGGAAACATTGAAAGCCTATCTGATCGGTAGCGGCGACATTATCTACTACGGGCATCCGGCACACATCGAAAAACGCATAATCGGCAGCGGCGATCTGCAACCGGGAGATTAAATGAAATTCACATGGCGCTGCGCTTGGGTCATTATGGCCGGTTCCCTCCTGATACTCGTTAACGGTTCTGCGCAAACCAATCAATTGGCGGGGATCACATTCAGCGAATCGGAATCGCCGGCAATCAAACCGAAAGCGATGACTAAGCCGGAACTCAAGACTAAAAAAGATCAATGGCATGAGTTGCACGGTAGTTTGAATAACCAATATGTTTTTTTGATAGTGAAAAAAACCGGAACAAGAGACGTCACCGGCTATTTATTCGACGGCAAAGGCAACAAAAAATACGTTTACGGCGAATGGTTCAATCGAAATTTACAGGTGTACGATCAATCCAACAAGCTGTTGAATATTTTACTATATCCTTAGGTTTAACCATCTATGATTCCGGCATGAATTCTGAAAATAAATCCGAATGGCTGAAAGCGATACTCAAAGCCCGGTCCCGGACCTTAATGACTTAAGGCGGATAAAACCTGTCATGGATGGCGACGGAGGCGAGCATTCGGTATTCGCAGCCTCCTTCATCAAAACCTTGGATCGCAACGTTTCTTTGCTCGAAGGCCAGGAATTGTAGAGCAACTTATCGGCCAATATCGTAGCGATAACAGCGAAATACGGTATTGAGCAAGTTCCGCAATACGCGCCGGTAAATCATGCGGGCATAAGTCGGGGGATTTTTTCTTTGTGCCGAAGTAGTGGTTTTTCATCAAGAATGTTGTCTTAAAAAAGTTTCATCTAAGAATACGGTATACTTGAAAATTGCATAAATTAATCTATAAATCAATTGTATATTTGCATTTATTAAAAAAATAATTACAAAAAACACTATAAGTCTTGTATCAAATGATTATGGTCGATAGAATTTTAATTTTTCAAATTTCTTAGTGAACAGGGGGAGTGATGAAAAAAAATAACTTTCGGGTCGGTGATCCGAAAAGACTGGCCTTAATAACGGCACCATTGTTATGTGGCATTTCAATCAGCGATGTTTATGCGGTCGAGGATAACCGGGATTTTGTAAGCAATACAATTTTAAGTATTTGTCCGTCAGGTGTTCTTTTAGGGACAGAATTACAAGATCGATGTAATGAATTAGTAGGTGAAGATGATGGAATTATACCTAACAACATTCTAACCCAAGTAACGTCCGAACAAACTGCTGCACAAAAGTCGATTTCGTTGGAAATGAACAGCACTCAGTTGGGACTCTTGAGCAATCGCATTAGTGCGATCAGAAGCGGTAGACAAGGCGGCGGTTTGAATATTAGCGGCCTGATGATGGACAGCAACGGTAATCCTGTGTCGTCCAACCAATTTGCGAATTGGGGCGATTATCAAAATAAAGGCGCTGCAGGCGACGATAGCTACGAACGGCTCGGGGTTTTCGTCAACGGTAATATCGGCTTCGGCGATCGGAGGACTACGGTAAACGAAGCCGGCTACAATCTCGATACGCACGGCGGAACCGTTGGCATGGACTACCGGTTTACCGATAACTTTCTGATGGGTATGGCGTTTGGTTATAACAATGCAACATCGAGATATAGGAATAACTTGGGCGATATGGAGGCCGATAACTATACAGGTGCGGTATACGCTTCGTTTTATACCGAAGACGGTTTTTTCATCGACGGTATTTTCAGCGGCAGCCACATCGATTACTCGACCAGAAGACGTATTCAATATAACTTTGGTAATAATATCAACACCAATGCTATAGGCGATAATTCCGGTCGAGAATTCAACGTATCGATGAATACTGGCTATAACTTTAACGTCAGCGGCTTAACGATTACCCCTCAAGTTCGCGTCGACTACACGAGCAGCCAAGTGGATGCGCTGAATGAACGGGGCGGTTTAGGTTGGGCGCTACATATAGACGAACAGGATTTCGATTCGATGCAGACCGCTGCCGGCTTGCAGCTAAATTATGCGGTCAGTCTGCCTTGGGCCGTCATCGTGCCGATGGCGCGGGCCGAATATATTCACGAATTCAAAAATGATCAAAGGAATATCCAGGCGTTTTTTATCCAAGATCCTACGCAGACTCGGTTCAACATTCAGACCGATAAACCGGACCGAGATTACATAGTGATGAGCGCGGGAATTTCCGCTCAATTTATGCACGGCATTTCTGCATTCGTCAATTACGATACGGTTCAAGCCCATTCCTTCGTCAACAACCATAATTTTTCAGGCGGAGTCAGAGTGCAGGTTCCCTTTTAAAATATCGATAGGTGCATTAACCGAACAAGCGGAAACTTATTATTCCGTTTGTTCGGTTAATGCAATTCCATTCAATGAAAGTATACTCAGATCAAGATGGCACATTATCAATAAGTTAAATATACCGCGTAGTCCGTATTTTGAATATATCGGTTTAGTTGCATTTTCTTCAAGCCTATCTAAATCGTATTAATTACATTTTAAAAAAGGCTATGTTCGCGTTAATAGTTGATACTTTTGAACTTAAAGCCAACATGAAACCCAAGGATACAACTCTGAATTGCTTTCCTTTTTTCAATATCGTCCCAATGGTTGAAAGGAGGGTACGGTTGCTCGATTGACTGGTGTCGGCGGCAGGGCAAGCCGCCGCCAAGCCTACATGGACGTATTTACGGCGTCCTTTGACGGGCACCCCGACGCCGAATTTTGATCTGCGATGAGTATAGTAGGAAAGAGAACTGTTTCAACTGTTAACGCGAACATAGCCTTAATAAAGACAATCAGGATTACTCCTAATCCTGATTGTCTCGGATACGACTAAAATCTAAATCATAGTATTTTCTAGAAAGATACTGCCCATCTTAAACCGCCGCTAAAGTTATGGTTATTAACGAAGGAATGGGCTTGAACCGTATCGTAATTGGCAAATGCCGACAAACCATAAGCGAATTGCGCCGAAATACCTGCATTCATAACAATGTAGTCTCTATCGGGATTATCGGTAATTATTGAGAACTGAGCAGTGGGATCAGCTACAAAACGAGCATTAATTCGCCGACTATCGTTTTCAAATTCATGAATGTACTCAGCTTTCGCACTTGGCACGATAACGGCCCATGGCAAACTCAGCGCATAAGAAAGCTGTAAACCGGCCGCGGTTTGCAGCGACTCAAACTCTTGACCACCGATATGCAAAGCTAAACCCGCTCCGCCCGTTTCCGTTAAGGCATCGACCCGAGTCGTCGTGTAATCGACTCGCACTTGAGGAGTCAAGGTCAATCCACCAAATGCCATGTTATAGCCGGTATTCATACTTACATTGAATTCATCACCCTGGGTATTTCCCTGAGCGTTCGTATTTGCGACCGCAATATTTCTAATCGAGTCATACTCTAGATGGCTACCGGAAAAAATTCCGTCAATAAAAAAACCGCTTTCGGTAAAAAATGACCCGTAGATTGCGCCGGTATAGCTGTCATTTTCATTTCTTCCTAAACTATTAAAATACCGGGAAGTTGAATTGTTGTATCCGAACGCTGCACCAAGGAGAAAATTATCGGTAATTCGATAATCCGCGCCAAAAGTTGTCCCGTGCTCATCGAGATTGTAACCGAGTTCATTGGCAGTTGTTCGTCTGTCGCCGAATCCGATGTTACCGTTAACAAATATACCAAGTCTTTCATAACCGGTATCGCCCGCCGCAGCTTTGTTAGTTTGCCCTAGAGCTAGCGGGTTATTTATATCATCAAACAACAATCCGCTTAAATTCAAGCCACCACCTTGACGCCCTCCCCTTACGGCGGCAACTCGTGCGCCGATCGATGATAGCTGAACATTGTTCATAGCTAATGCGTTCATACTTTGTGAAGCTGTCTGCATTGATGAAATTTGGGTGAGAGAATTAGGTACATTTACTATTAATGCATCATTACAATAACTACTGAACTGAACATCGCTTGAATTACAAGACGGGCCCCCTGGTAAAAACATATTCTGTACCTGAATTTGGTTTTCACTCAGTGCTCCTACATATGACTGAGCATATGATTGTCCAACCGGCAATAAAATTGTTCCTATCGATGTAAAAAATAATATTTTATTATTGACTTTCATTTTTTCCCCTAATTAATAAATTAAAATAATTTGTTTTATAACTCTTGGATTCAATAAATGTAAGTACCAAAATTTCGGAAAATATGAAAACTCCGAAACCTCAATTACCATTACTAGGCACAAAGAAAAATTCTCCCGACTCATGCCCCGCATGATTTACCGGCGCGTATTGCGGAACTTGCTCAATACCGTACTTCGCTGCTATCGCTACGATATTGGCCGATACGTTCCTGTACAATTCCTGGCCTTCGAGCAAAGAAACGTTGCGATCCAATGCTTTGATGAAGGAGGCTGCGAATACCGAATGCTCGCCTCCGCCGCCGTCCATGACAGGTTTCAATCCACCTGAAGTCATTACGGTCCGGGACCGGGCTTTGAGCATCGCTTTCAGCCATTCGGATTTCTTTTCAGAACTCATGCCAGCATCCAGCCTCGCCAGTGAAGAACGGGTCATCGCACCGGAGTAACAAGAATCGGCAACGACCATGACGTGTTTTGCGGACATCGCATTTAAAATATCGGTGATCGAAACGGTAGATATCCAATTCGCGTTGTTGTCAGCTTCGGCATCGACCGGCAACCAATGCCCACGCATGTTGACTTGATCCAACTCGCCATGGCCGGCATAGTAAATCAGCAAATTATCCTTTTCGGTTAGCTTTGCCCGCATTTCATTCATCGCCGACAAGATTTGATAACGATTAGCGTCGATCAATAATTTAGTTTTAAATCCGTATTTTTCGCGAAGAACCCGGTCGACCGCTCGCGCATCGTTAACCGGCGTATCGAGAGACGGAATTTTCTGATAGCGGTTGTTGCCGATGATCAATGCATGATAATGGCCGAAATCCAAATCTTTCCATGGGCTGACAGTCTGCAAGCGATTAATGTCTTCTTTACCGCGTTGACTATCGCTTATCGGGCCTTCCAAGGTCATTTTGAATTCGAGGCTTTCGCGCGCACCGTTTTTATCGACCGCGACGATTCTAACCGGTGTTTCTTGAGCTGTAATGGCTATACTGCTGTTAAAAAGGCCCCGTTCGTCGAGACGACTTTTTACATCGTTGATCAACACCGATAATATACCCACCGGCGAACTGGCTTTACCGATGATTTCCCTTTCTTTGACGATGGAACGCAACGTTACAGTTGGCACTCCGCGGACCCGCACGAATGGCGGATCGATAATTTCGATGACGGGTTTTTGCGCTGCTGCAACAGTCATCGAAGATTTTTGTAATTGTTGGATTTCTTGTTCGTATCTTTCCTTCTCTGCTTCGAGTCTGGCAATTTGATCGGCCATAAGCCGTTCACGGTTTTCTTTTTCTTGTAAGTCCTTTTGAATTTTCTGCAGAGCATCCTTGTGTTTGCGCTCGATTACATCCAATTTTTGCGTATCGTCCGCCGCCGGAGTGGCCGATACGGGACTCTTGGCCGACAACAATTCTTGCTCGGTTTTTGCTAATTGCGCCTCGGCGTTGACTAATTTAAGCTGGATTTCGCCGGTTTCGGTCTTTTGTTTTTTGAGTTGGCTATAGATTTGGTTGGCCCGTTTTTCAGTTTCCTTCAATTTGCTGTTGAGTTGGTCGACTTCTTGACGATACTGCTTTTCAAGATTGCCGATCTGAGCCGTGTAAGCCGATAATTCCCGTTCCGCATCTTGCAATTTACGCTTTAAACCGGGGATTGCGGCATTGTCGCCGCGGCCGATAGCCGCATCTAGTTTCGACTGGGTATTGTTACGTTCGTCTAGGTAGCGTTGCAGTTTTTGTTGGCTTTCCTGTAATTGACGCTGTGTTTTCGCGAGTTCGTCCGATAAGCGACTTGCTTCGTTTCGACTATTGTTGAGCTCGGTTTTGAGCCATTTGATTTCTTCCAGTAAGCCTTCATCCGGCGAAGTCTGGAGAGTTGCCGCATAGGGTATATCTTTCTCGTCGAGCCCTGAGGCTTTCTGATACCATTGCATAGCTGCGGCGGAATCCTGCTCGACACCAAGCCCCTTTTCATAGAGATAACCGAGACTTAATTGCGCTCGCTTGTTGCCCTGCTCGGCCGCTCTTTTAAACCATAACGCCGCGCTTTGATAATCGGGCTGAGTTCCAAGCCCTTTTTGAAAAATTTCCCCAACATAAGCCTGAGCTTCGGCATCTCCCTCTTGTGCGGCAGGAAGCCATAAATTTAAAGCGGTCGCATAATTCGAACGATCGAATGCGACATAATCGCCACCTCGAATTTCGCAGTCCAACGCGGTGGTCTTGATCGGAATCTTAGCCGTTAAAAAGGTCATCATCCGGCCCATTCTTCTAATTTGACCGGGCAGGAGACAATCCACTATATAAAGTTTATCAGCATCGCGCATCTGTTCTACTTTCGCAAAATCCGCCGCGCGCTCCTTAACCCCGGCGGAATCTGCCGTACAGGCGGCCAACACTACGATTGTCATTGAAGCTAATAAGGGAAACGGTTTCATAATTTAAGCCGAATCAAGATTACCAATATAACGTGAACATAAAATTCAGAGCTTCTGAGGGCTCTTTAGACTTTCTTTAGCCATATACATGGCCATTACAAAGTTTGGTCGTAAATAACTTCCCTACTTTATGCAGGGTTCAGTTGCTCGATTCGCGGGTGTCGGCGGCAGGGCAGATTTTTGCTCCTGCAAAATCTGCATTCATGCCATCCATGGCAATCAGTCGCCGCCGTCAAGCCTACACGGATCGTATTCACCCAGCACCTAAATAAGCCATGATTTTGAATCATTGCCAAAGACCCATGGAATTTAGGTGCTGGATTCACGGCGCCCTGTCTAGCGAGTTACCGAAATCTCAACAAAGCTCATAGCTCCAGGGCGTTATTTATAAGGAAATCCTACGATAAGCCGACACACGGGCTCTTCTTCAGTTTCCACAACTGCTCCAGCGTAGTAATGCGACCGATCTTGCCTAGGCGGGCTAAGGCATGGTTTCCCACGGAGGACCGTTGGGACCAGAAAAAATCCGTCATCCATTGCAACAGGGCCCCAGCCACAAACCGATGTTATGACAACACATATTACCGACAAATATTCATTATAAATATTGGCATTATGTGAATATATTCGCAAAAAGAATCATAGTATTAATTTTTAAATAATACTAGAAACAAAATAGCCGCTCAGTTCAGGCAAACTCCATATAAAATCAATCAACTCCACGGTATTTGTACGCTTGGCTTAATAACGGAAAAACGATAAATTCCAAAATTTGGGGAAATTTTTTAGGGAAAATTCGGCAATCGATGCCGTAATCTTATCGGAGAGAAAAGGGAAAAAGACATAAGCACCAAATTAACGCTTATTTTGTGGTGAATTTTCGGCTTTATTCGTCGTCTCGGCTAGATTGACGATATCCAGGACCGGATGTTGAAGCTATGTATAACCTTCCTTGGTCACAATGTCTAAGTCCATAAGAAAACGGATAGATCAAATTCAACCTAATCCGCAAAAAATTCACTGCTAACTAAAATTAAGCATAGTTTCTGCCATAAAATATTTCAGCCATTTCCTGCTGCAATTGCTCTTGTATGGCTTCCTTTTCTTCTTCGCTAAACGCGCTTTCTTTTTCGAACAAATAATTTTCCAACTCGGTTTCTTTCAACAGCATTTTGGTATGGAAAAGGTGTTCTTGATAGACATTAACGTCGATCATTTGATATTTTTCGCGCGTATCTTCCGAGATATATTTTTGAATCGACGTAATATTATGATCGATATAATGCTTTTGCCCCGATACATCTCGTGTAAAGCCACGTATTTTATAATCCATGATTACAATATCTGATTCAAAACTATGTATCAGATAATTTAATGCTTTTAACGGCGATATCTGACCGCAAGTCGATACATCGATATCCGCACGGAATGTGCTGATCTCGGTATCGGGATGACATTCGGGATAGGTATGCACGGTGATATGGCTCTTGTCCAAATGCGCGAGCACGGTTTCGGGCAGCGGTCCCGGAGACTCGCTGTTGAGTTGTTCAGCATCGACTTCAGTATCCATGCCCTCGGCAATCAACATGGTCACGCTGGCACCTTGCGGATCGTAATCTTGATGCGCTATGTTCAGAATATTGGCGCCAATAATTTCGGCGACATCCTTTAATATTTGTGTGAGGCGATCTGCATTGTAAGCCTCATCGATATAGTCTATATAAGCCTGTTTTTGATCGGCCGGTGTATAACAAACATCGTAAATATTAAAGCTGAGCGACTTTGTTAAGTTGTTAAAGCCGTGTAATTTTAATTTTTTCAAAATTTATTAAACCTCGATTACTTCAAAGTCGTGGGTAACCTCTGCTGTTTTACCCAGCATGATGGATGCGGAACAATATTTTTCCGCCGATAATTTTATCGCGCGTTCTACAGCATTCGCTTTAAGTTCGCGTCCGGTTACGACAAAATGTAAATGAATTTTGGTGAACACGCTGGGTATGGAGTCCGCTCGTTCAGCCGTTATTTCGACACGACAATCGACGATATCGTTTCTGCCTTTGCGCAAAATATCTACGACATCGAAAGACGAGCAACCACCTAGTCCGAGTAAAATCATTTCCATCGGCCTCGCCCCCATGTTGCGTCCCCCATGGTCTGGAGAACCGTCCATGACGACTGCATGTCCGCTACCGGTTTCGCCAACAAACATAACACCGTCAACCCATTTAACTTTCGCTTCCATCTGTCTTTACCGACCCAATAAAAGTCGCATAGATTAACACACCAGGCTAAATTTAAAAGATCATCATTGTTGATTTTTTTATAAAAATGCGGCACTGTTAGCGGAATTTTTTTTACAACATAGTTAGAGGATGATTAGTTGTTATGACCCCTAGTAAGCTAAACCCGGCATATAGAGATGCATTGGAGCCTTTTTTACACTTGTGCCATACCAAGTCCTACCCGGCTAAAACCACCATCATTCGTCCCGGCGATACCGGTGACCGCCTCTATTTTATTATCGAAGGCTCTGTCAGTATCGGTGTCGAAGACGAAGACGGCCGTGAATTGATCCTTGCTTATTTAAACAAACACGACTTTATCGGCGAAATCGGTGTATTTAAGCCGACCGACACTCGAGAAGTCAGTGTTAATACACGAACGCCCTGCAAATTGGCGGAAATCGGTTATGAAAGGCTAAAACAAGCATTAAAAAAAGAATTGTTGGAATATGCTCCCGAAATCCTGTCCATGCTCGGCGAACAATTAGCGTCTCGCCTTTTGATCACCAGCCGCAAATTCCGCGATCTCGCCTTCATGGATGTGGAAGGCCGTATCGCTCGTACCCTTCTTGACCTAGCAAAAGAACCGGATGCCGTTACTCACCCGGACGGCATGCAGCTGCGTATCACTCGCCAAGAAATCGGCCGGATTGTCGGTTGTTCTCGGGAAATGGCCGGAAGAGTGCTCAAAGAACTTGAAGATAAAGGTCTGATTACCGCCCACGGCAAAACCATCGTCGTTTTCGGCACCCGTTAACGTACTCGTTATTACATCGATGGTTGATATGTGTCTTTGCGGTTCGGGGCTACCGTACGAAAAATGCTGCCGAACTTACCATAACGGTAGCCGATTTGCCGAAACCGCGGAAATGTTAATGCGTTCGCGCTTTACCGCCTATGCCTATCATGATGCTGCTTATCTTTTAGCAACCTGGGACAATGCTAAAAAGCCTCAGTCTATCGATTTTTCTAAAGATAAAACGGTCTGGACAAAGCTCGAAATCGTCAACGTCAAAAAAGGCGGTAAAAACGACGTTAAAGGTTTAGTGGAATTTAAAGCCTTTTTTAACCTCGATAATGAAGAGCGAGTCATGCACGAACTCAGCCGTTTCAAAAAATCCGGCGAACGCTGGTATTATCTGGACGGTTTGGTCAAATCGATCGGCCAACCGAAAACGGAAAGCGGCCAAGGCAAAAATGCCACCTGCCCTTGCGGCAGCGGAAAAAAATTCAAACGTTGCTGCGGACAAAATTAACGCAACTTTTTTCGCCTCATCCAGTCTCATTTCGACATCCATCAAAAAAGGGGGCAGCAATGAATCAGCATTTAGCAGCAATCAGGGCTTACCACGACGAATTAGCGATTCCGCAAGCCGAGCACGGAGCGCCCGTTGATGTTTCCGATATGGATATCATTCTACGTCAGGCGTTACTGATGGACGGCGGCAGCGAAACCTTTAAGGCAATCAAATCCGGCGAAATGGCGGCTATTCTGGCCGGCTTGACCGATCTCGCCTATTACGCGTTGAGCGCAATCGCGCTTTCGGGTAACGATGTCAGCGATGAACCGGTAGATTGGCGGCACGACGGCTTCGTCCTATCGGTCATGACCTTGTTGTCCAAGGAAATCGATCGATGTAAAGACGGCGATCCGACAAACTATTCTGCACTCTATTGCTTATGCGTTCACTTGACCAAAGCCTTTTTAAACGCCGACTTCAACGGCGCATTTCAGTGCATTCACGCCAATAACATGGACAGACTGAATGCGATAAAAAACGCGGATAGGCTAACTCAATTGCAATTACCGAAAGCGCCGGACTTGAGCGAATTCATGTACGAATAACAAACATGAAATAACTACGATAACTGCTTTCTGGTTCCCACGATCCTCCGTGGGAACTCATACCTTTTAAACTCAAAAATGGTTAACTTTATGAAGGTATGGGGTGTGGCTAGCGAGGATGTCGGCAGCAGGGATCGCTGCCGTCAAGCCCCCATGGACGGGTTCACGGCGGTCCTCGATAGACACATCCCATACCTTTTTCTTAGACGGTTTTTTTAATCAAAAGGGAGTAGCTGCCGAGGCAAGATCGGTATGCATTCCCACGCTGGAGCGGTGGGAACGAGGTAACTTAATGGCAGTGACCTTCTGGAAATGAAGAATCAAAAAACCTACGTTATTTCGTACTCATTCCTAAACCGAAATCGTCGCCTTGATATGCGCGTGAGCTTGGTAATCGAGCATCTCAAAATCTTCGAAGCGATAATCGAATATCGATTCCGGCTTGCGTTTGATCGCTAAGCGAGGCAAGGGATAAGGCTCGCGCGTCAATTGCAATTTAGCCTGCTCCAGGTGATTCAAATACAGATGGACATCGCCGCCGGTCCAAATAAAATCGCCAACCTCTAAACCGCTCTGCTGAGCAGCCATGTGAGTCAATAACGCATAACTGGCGATATTGAACGGCAACCCCAAAAAAGTATCACAGCTGCGCTGATACAACTGGCAAGATAATTTGCCGTCGGCAACATAAAACTGAAATAACGCATGACAAGGCGCCAATGCCATTTTTCCGTTGACAACATTTTGCTGCGGACTGAGTTTCTCATCAGGCAAATCGGCAACATTCCAAGCCGAAACGATCATGCGCCGGCTATTAGGGTTGCTTTTTAATTGCTCGATTACTGTAGCAATCTGATCGATATACGTTTTATCCGGAGACGGCCATGAACGCCATTGATAACCGTACACCGGCCCCAAACCACCGTCGGCATCGGCCCATTCGTCCCAAATCGTCACCCCATGCCGATGCAAATAATCCAAACGTGTATCGCCGTGCAAAAACCAAAGTAGCTCATGAATGATCGATTTCAAATGAACTTTTTTGGTCGTCACTAACGGAAATCCGTCCGCCAACGAAAATCGCATTTGATGACCGAAAATCGATAAAGTACCGCTACCGGTTCTATCGCCTTTCAACGTCCCTTCGGTTAAGATTTTTTCCAATAAATCCAGATATTGCTTCATGCGGTTTTTCTGTAAGCCCAGTAGAACATAAATCCGCCGATTAGTATCATTGGCGTCGATAGTATCTGCCCCATCGTGACCCAATCCAACATCAAATAACCCAGATGCGCATCGGGCATGCGATAAAATTCGACAAAAAACCGAAAGCAGCCGTAAAGCATCACCGCCAAGCCGGTCGCGGCCATCGTCGGCCTCGGTTTACTGCTATATATCCAAAGCACGATGAACAACACCAACCCTTCGAGAAACGCTTCGTAAAGCTGCGAGGGATGACGCGGCAAAGGCCCGGCATTCGGAAACACCATCCCCCAAGGCACTTCGGTCGTTCGCCCCCACAATTCGGCATTGATAAAATTGCCGATGCGGCCCGCGCCCAATCCGATCGGCGCCAGCGGAGCGATAATGTCGGTCAATTGCATCATGGTGCAATTATTTTTCCGCCCGAAAATCCACATTGCAACAAACACGCCGAGCATACCGCCATGAAAGGACATGCCGCCCTGCCAAATTTTGTAAATGATGCTCGGATCGTTCAAAAACTCACTAAAGTTATAAAACAAAATATAACCCAGCCGTCCACCGAGTATAACCCCTAGTGCGCCATAAGTAACGAGGTCTTCGATCGCTTCTGGTTTAACCGGCGACCAAGGTTGCTCGGCTCTTTTTTTGCCTAACACCCAAACGGCGGCAAAACCGATCAAATACATCAACCCATACCAATGAACTTTTACGGGACCCAGACTGAACGCAACAGGATCGATATTAGGATAAGTCAGCATTTTTCTCGATAGGTAATGATTAACGGCCTTCCATTATACATGTCTTCCGCCGCATCCCGATAAGCACAAGTAATTCTGCATTGTCATTAAATCTTCAACAAACATTCACCGATTTGTCACAGTATGCGGTTATTTTGTTAAGTGCTGCACAAAAAACGAACGAGATCCTTAACTTTAACTTGGAGACTAATCATGAATCTTACTAAAACGTCCCTTTCTGCGGCTATTTTGTCGACCGGCTTGGCATTCTCCGGATTTTCCGAAGCTGCTTTGGAAAAACGTATCGACGGCATGTGGTACGACACCGATTTGAACGTGACTTGGCTAGATATGACCGCAACCGGTAAAACATGGGATGAAGCGGTCGAATGGGCAAGCACTTTGAACCATGCCGGTTTCGAGGGCTGGCGCTTGCCGACTGTAAAACCGGTAAACGGCACGGATTTTCAATACGGCGTCGAATTTGAGGGCATTAACTATCAAACGGCTGACGGCAGCACGGATTGGGGTTGGAACATTACCAGCCCGAATTCTGAATTGTCACACTTATTCTATGCCACTTTAGGAAATGTCGCCGAATTTGATCAAGACGGTTTTCTGACGAACAACAGTGGACTCAGCAACACGGGGCCTTTTAAAAATTTGCAAGCCGGCGTGTACTGGACAGGTACCGAATTTTTCCTAGATACCGAAGATTTTGCTTGGACTTTCCAAACCGATTTCGGTCTGCAAACCGATGATCTGAAATCATGGCAAAATCTATCCATCGCGGTTCGCGACGGTGACTTCGCCCCGGTTCCGGTTCCTGCCGCCGTTTGGTTCATGATCAGCGGTTTAATAGGCTTAGTCGGCATGCGCAAAAAAGCGGCTGCCTGATTTGCTTATCATATAAAAGCACATCAGCGTTAATCGTCAATGCTGAGCCCCCCTCAGCATTGACCGCTTCATTAACCGGCAACTCAATCGAACATCCGGTTTTCTTTTTGTGACGGCTATCCGTCGATTATCCGCATCTAGCAGGGCAAAAGAAGCCAATTCGCGCTCAGTTTTTAACACTCGCACGCAATACCCCTGGAGACCCATTTGCTACCCTCTCACGAACTCTGTCAAAAAATCCGGCCCGGTAAAATCGCTCCGGATTTTTTATTACCGGAAATAGACGGAATGCCGGTAACTTTTTATGAACAATACTGTGGACAAGGTCCGGTTGTTATCATATTTTCCGCCATTCAAGTCGAACTCATACGATATGCGCCGATTGCTAATCACACCAACCTACTCGGAGTATTTTCCGGAAATCAAAATCATCAGATCGATTCCCCATTTCCAATACTTCAGGATGACGGGCGCTTGACACAGGCTTTTTTGAACGCCTCACAGGTAAGCGAATCGCTGGTATTGATATTGCGCCCTACCTTGACCGTTTTTGCCTGTCTTGAAAATCCCACCCTCAACGAAATAGAACACATACTCGATGCGATCCCGGCGCAAAACTCCATAGTTTGCAATGAAACCGCCCCGGTCTTAATCGTTCCCGAAGTGTTGTCCTCTTCGTTGTGTACACAATTGATTGCTGCTCATGATGCGGATAACTTCGATAGCGGCATGGTGCGCATGGTCGCCGGGGAACCGACACTGATTCCCGATGCCAGAACTAAAATTAGACGCGATCATCGCTTAAACGATCCGGATTTGGCTCAGGCTGTAAACGACGCATTAGTTGAGCGATTATTGCCGGTTATTGCCCGCGCCTTTCATTATCCGGTAACCCGACTGGAAGGTTATAAAGTCGTGGCTTACGATGCAATCACCGGCGGTTATTTTCGCCTGCATAGGGATAATGTGACGCCGGATGCCAAACATCGGCGTTTCGCATTATCGCTGAATTTGAACGACGATTACACGGGAGGCGAAATCGTTTTTCCGGAATTTGGAGCTAAACGTTACCGTCCGCCATCAGGAGGCGCATTAGTGTTTTCCGGAACCTTACTTCACGCCGCTACCGATGTGACGGCCGGAAAACGATATGTGTTGCTGACGTTTATGTGGGGGGATGATGTTAGCGGTTAGCAAACTGTAACGGTATCAACGCATCTGTCAAATTTCATTGTTGTAGACCGTTCGTGCTGAGCCAAGTCGAAGCATGAAGGGTCTACAACACTTTCATTTGCTTGGTCGATGCATGAGCGGATTCTACATACCAGCCACTAGTTGAGCATTCTAAATCCCGTCCACCCTTCGACTAGGCTCAGAGCGAACGGGATTTAGAATGCTCAACTTATTTTTTAGGATCAAAGTTTCTTGGCGCGCTTCGGTGATGGAACGATCGACGGCATCGGCTTGTTAATTTTTTGCCTGAGCTCATCGGCCTCTGCTTTGAAATGTTCGATCTCCTCCAAGCCGCTTTGCTCCCGGACCGCTTGACGCAGTTCTTCTGCGTCCAGTTCTTCCTTGATTTCGGCTTTGACTTTGGTCACCGTATTTTTCGCCTTGCCTACCCAAAAGCCCGCAACGCGGGCCACTTTCGGCAGTTTCTCAGGCCCTATGACCAACAATGCGACCAAACCGATCATGCATAGTTCGGTAAAACCGATATCGAACATAACAGAATTTAGACTTTGCTTTGATGTTGCAATTCGACCGAATCTTCCACTTTTTCGGATTCTTCTTTGCTTAATTGTTTATCGTCCTCGCCTTCCTTGACTGAATTGCGAAAACTCTTGATCGCGACGCCCAAATCGGAACCCAAGTTTCTAACGCGTTTGGTACCGAATAAAAGAATCACGATGACCATGATGATGACTAATTGCGTAACGCTGATGCCCATTGTATCTCTCGACTAAAAGCATTTTAAAAAAATGGGCGTCCTTGCCCACGAGTCTTTCCTTTAGAAAATGACTAACTCACGAGCTCTTTATAAACCGACCACGCCGCCGTCTTCACGCGTAACGACCAATGTCGCCGAGCGCGGACGAGGACCGTTAGGATTCGGCACAACTTCAACATCGCCAGGATGTCCGTAAACCGCGCCGCTGTCCGGCCAGTTACTGGTGAACACACCCGGTTGCGAGCGATCGCCCGGATGCTGGAAGTTGACGAACAAGGTTTTGCCGTCCGGTGTCGAAACGACGCCTGTGGTTTCTTGATCCCATGGACCGGATAAGAATCGTTTGATTTCACCCGTCTCAGGATTTGCCGCCAACATTTGGTTATTCCCGAACGGTCCTGAAGCTTGTTGCGAGCCGCTCATGTCGGTCTGAATCCACATCGTACCGAATTGGTCGATCCACAAACCGTCTGCACTGGCGTGAATATTTTCTTGCGTCAATGCAGGTCCACCTTGTTCCGGCAAGACTTGGCTATCGATTTCCGGACCCGACAAGACGAAGATATCCCATTCAAATTTGGTCGCCCAAGAACGGTTACCTTGCTCGCGCCAACGAATGATGTGACCGTACGGATTCGGTCCTCGCGGATTAGCGGCATCAATTGGATTATTACCATTTTCATCCGTACGTGAACTATTATTGGTCAAAGTGAAATACACTTCCCGGGTTTGCGGATGCACGGCACCCCATTCCGGACGGTCCATTTTCGTCGCACCGACAACATCAGCAGCTAGACGCGTGTTGACCAAGACATCGGCTTGATCCGCGAATTCGACGCCGGCAGCGGCAGCCGCGGCTTGAAATTTCGGATTGTTGATATCCAACGCCAGCCATTCGCCGGTGCCGTCGTCGTTGAAACGGGCGGCGTACAATATGCCTTCGTCCAGCATGTCGCCGTTGGCATTTTTGCTGTAACGCGCTTTAGTAACGAATTTATAGCAGTATTCGTTCCGTGCATCGTCGCCCATATAGAAAGTAAGCGGCTGGCCAAGTTGAGGCGGTGCGAACACAACTCCCTCGTGTGCGAAACGGCCCATCGTGGTACGTTTGATCGGCGTGCTGTTCGGATCGAATGGATCGATTTCGAGAATCCAGCCTTGCGTATTCGGCTCGTTGCGGTAATCTTCAGTCGCATCGGCGCCTTTAGGCGTGGCATCGAAGCGGATGTATTGATCTTCACCGCTTTGCGCGGTTTCCCAACCGTAGCGGCTGCTGGTGGTACGCACGCCATAACGGCTTTGTTCTCTCGGCCGACTCAACGACAAGTCTTCGGCAATACCGGCTTGCGTCAACAAGGCGCCGAATTCGCCTTCCAACACGCGATCCGTATCGTTAAAAGTATTGCCGATTTGCGAGTAGACCAAGTTGGTGACTTTTTGATCGAAGAACTCGTCGAAAATACCGATGATACGGTTGGTTTCCGGATAAAAACGCGCAAAATAGCGGCCTTGTACAAACGATGTTTTCCTGATGCCGTTTACGATTGGATAATTACCCGGTTGCGTGTCTTCGAACCAGTCTAACAAAGCTTCCGCGCGAGCCAATTGCACGCGACTGACGAAATAGCCCGCCCAGTTTTCTTCGCAGGTCAAGTAAGTGCCCCAAGGCGTGTAACCGTTCGCGCAGTTATTGATCGTGCCGCGCGCCATCGTGCCGTCCGGGCTGTATTTGGTTTTGACCAATTCGCTGCCGCGTACTGGGCCGCGAATTTCAGCAGGCGTGCCGGCCGTGACGCGGCGGTTATACGAACCGTTGACTACGCCCCACTCGCCGCTGATCGCATTTTTTTGGATCTCGACCACACTGACGCCGTGTGCGGCGATTTCTTTTCTGACTTCGTCGGTCGGCCGTTGACCGGCAATGAAAGTTGCGCCGGCTGCATGAAATACGCGTTGATCGACATACTCATGGTTCACGCACAATAGGCCGTGACCGTTCGGGTCGTCTTGCATCGGGAAGTAATGCATGCCGTCGTGATGGGAGCCGACTTGTTGTTCTTGCTCTTCGCCGGTATTGCTGTTGACTGAATCAAAGGCCGGATAGCTACCGGTGATCGGCGTACCCCAAGGAATCAGCGCTTGCGCTTTATAACCTTGCGGAATGGTTGCTGTATCGGAACGCGTGATAGGAATAGCGTCGAAACCCAATGTCGGCTTCAATGCAAATGGAGGTTTGCCCACGCGCGGCGGCAACAAACCCGGACGAGCCGCTTCGGCCATATTAACCATACCGGAAGCACCAAAAACGCCGGCTACTGCTGCAGTTAAACTGCCGCTCAGCACTTGGCGGCGCGACAGTCTTTTTTCTAAAATCGTTTCGAAATGCAGGTTATCCGAATGATTGCTCATCGGCTCGTCGCCATTATCGATCTCAATCATCGTTTGTTTATTATCGCTCATGTAATGCCTCTCTCTTCGCTTAATCAAGGTTAAGTTGAGCGGTCACTATAGTGAGGAGATGTGAAAAAATGATGAAGATTTAGTGACTGTTAAATGACGGAAACGTTACCGTGCAAGACTTAATCGATAATTGACAAGCATCAATGAATTAACTTAGTGGCTCATAGGGTTAACTTTGTTTTGTGCTGAATTTTCCTATTTGACTTATACATTTTCAATAGACTATTACTTTCGACCCCCCATTCACTCAATGTTCATCCCAAATTGATCGACCGGAACCGGCTTACCGAAAAAATAACCTTGGAATCCGACGCATCCTTTATCAACCAAAAACATCAACTGCCGTTCGGTTTCAACTCCTTCGGCTATGACTTTCAGACCCAAGTTACCTGCCATGGCAATGATAGTTTCGACAATGACGGCACTGTTCTTATCGACATCAATATTTTTGACAAAACGCTGATCGATCTTTAATTGGCTAAGTGGAAATTGCGTCAAGTAGGCCAGCGACGAATAGCCGGTACCGAAATCGTCGATCGAAATAGCGATACCCAATTCCATCAATGCCTGCATTTTTTCTATAGTGTCGTTGATATCCTGCATCAACACACTTTCTGTTATTTCAATCATTAACTGACTTGATTCGATATCGGCTTGCACAATGGCTCGCCTCACATTAGTCACGAAATCTTTTTGCCGAAATTGTTGCGAACTCACATTAATCGAAACATAAGCATAGCCCCTACCGGCTTGTTGCCATTGTTTAATCTGTCTACATGCCGCCTCGATAACCCAAGCGCCTATTTGCTGTATCATCCCTGTTTCCTCGGCGATTGGAATAAACTCGTTGGGCGCAATCAGTCCTTTATTAGGATGATTCCAACGAATCAACGCTTCGGCGCTGATTATCCGGCCGGTTCTATCGACCTGAGGTTGAAAATAAAGCGTAAATTGCTGTTGCTCTATCGCCATTCGTAGTGCATTTTCGATCTGCAAACGTTTATCGGCAGCTTCTTGCATGCTTTGATCGAAAAAACTGATGGTATTACGGCCTTTCTCTTTCGAACGATACATCGCTGTGTCGGCCTGTTGCAATAAATGGGTCGCCGCCAATTGGCACTGCCCGGAAAATAAGGTAACACCCATGCTGGAACTAAAATAATGCTCGTTACCTTTGATTAAATAGGGCTCGTTCAACTTACGCATAATTTTTTCGGCAAGATTTAAAATTTTTTGAGTCGCCTCATCTAGACGATTGGTATCGGTATGTACCAAGATAACGAACTCGTCGCCGCCGAGTCGAGTCGGCGTATCCTCTTGTCGTATCGATTGCTTCAAACGTTTGGCTACTTGGACCAGCAACTCATCGCCGGTTTGATGCCCCATCGAGTCATTCAACACCTTAAAACGATCTAAATCCATATACAGAATCGCCGCATAAGTATTTTTTCGTTTGGCTTGTATCAATACCTGTTCGATTCTTTCGAGTAACAGTCTGCGATTCGGTAAATCAGTCAACGGATCGTAAAAAGCCAATTGCGAAATATATTCCTCGAATTTTTTCTTCTCACTCAGATCGGTAAACACCGCAACATAATGCGTGGTTTCGCCCCGGTTGTTTTTAACCGCGGTAATGCATTGCCAAATCGGAAAAATCGAACCGTCCTTGCGGCGATCCCAAATCTCGCCTTCGAATCGACCATCGATTTGCAATTGCCGCCATAAGCCTTCATAAAATGATTGATCGTGCCGGTCGGAATGCAGAATATTCGGATTTTTGCCGATCACTTCTTCGGCCGGATAACCGGTCACTGTCGTGAATGCTTGATTGACGCGTAAAATTGTCGCATCAGGATCGGTAATCATGATCCCTTGCAAGCTTTCGAAAGTAATCGCCGCCAGTTGCAGTTCTTCTTCGGCTTCTTTATGTTCGGTCACATCCATCCATGCACCGAATACTTCATCGATATCCCCAGTCGATGTTCGGGTCATAATCGATCTGTCATGTATCCAACGATAGGAGCCGTCTTTATGCCGAAACCGGTATTGATGATTCAATTGTCCGGTTTCTTTCAGCTGTTCCATTAATTCGATAGTCTGCTCTCGGTCATCCGGATGCAACCGATCGATCCATAAGGCATCATTACTATACCAATCGGAAGGTGCGAACCCGGTAATGCTTAAAAAGGCGTCGCTTATAAATGTCGTTCTATAGGGATAACGGTCATGACCGGTATATAGCAACGTGTATATCGCGGTCGGCGTGACGTTGACGACATGCTTGAAACGTTGTTCGCTTTCCTGAAAGGCCTGGTTACTCTGTTGCAGCAACTCAACCATTTTGTCTAAATCATGATTGAGCCGCTTGAGTTCATTTTGTGCTTGTAAGTTATAACGAATTTCGTCCTGTAATAGACAGTTGGCTTTCAATAATTCCGATGGGCTCGGAATCAATAGCGCTTTCGGTATCAAAGGCCAAAGCATTACGGCCGCTACCACAGAGACACCGGCAGTCAATGCATCGATGATGCCCGACAATCCGTAAACGGGTTTCCAGATCGTTACGACATGCATGACATGTGTTGCGCCGCAGGAAAAAATGAACAGGCTGAATAGCAATAATATGCCTTTGAATTCGACTTGCTTACGCTTATAAACGAAATAAAGCAGCGCAACCGGAATTGAAAAATACGCCAAGGCAATCACGGTATTCGCCGTTACAGTTAGCCATAGCAAGCCGGGTTGCCACAGGAAGCAATTACCGTGCGGCATTAAATCTGCACTGCCAAATAAAAATTTCATCAGTTCTTGCATATAGGCTATCCGTTTATTGATTTACCGAATCTTAGAAACTACATGATCGGCAATTTATTTTATTACGGTTATTAAGGTTTATTAATACGCCATTCTAAGCGAAGAATACCGGAAAGATAAGACAATAGTTTCGGCAGGAAATAGTTATAAACAACCATCGATTGCGAAAATGAAATAGCTACTTATTCCGAATATAGCTGTTTAAGCCCGACTTACGCGATCCCTTCGCACTGCAAATTTCTGTACCGGCATATGGAGGTGCCGATAGGAATTAAATCACACCGCTATCGAGTACCGGCGATACCCGGTAGCTGATGCCCGAACCCGAAAATTCGCCGCGCAATTTATCCAATAATTCCTCCAAGCCCGGTTCGGCAAGATACATTTGAAAACGGATTTTGCGTTGACGGCCGGTCACCTGCTCGGCCAAAGACAAACCGACATTGCGGTGGTCGTGCGAATAGACCGGCAGACTGCTGAAACCGTGTTCGGATTCCAGCGTCAATAAACAATCGACGACCGCTTCCTCAAGATCCGGTGCGACATTCAATGTGACTAAAAACTCAGGGCTACTCATCATCAAGCTCCTTTGCCATACCAAAACGTTGAAACAATATTGGCAGTAAAAACAGCGTCAAAAAGGTCGATGACAACAAACCGCCGATAACAACGACCGCCAACGGCCGCTGAATTTCGGAACCCGGCCCGGTTGCGTACAACATCGGCAACAAACCGAATGCCGTGGTTGCGGCTGTCATCAAGACCGGCCGTAAACGCCGCATCGACCCAACTACGACAGCCTGCCCGACTTGCATGCCGGCTATGCATAATTGATTGAAATGGGTCACCATCACCACGCCGTTCAAGACCGCGATACCCAACAACGTAATAAACCCTACCGAAGCCGGTACCGATAAATATTCGCCGGACAACCACAAGGCAATGACGCCTCCGATCATCGCCAGCGGGATGTTCGATAATACCAAAGTCGCTTGACGCACCGACCCGAAGGTCGCGAACAACAGCAGAAAAATGAGCAGCAAAGCAACCGGCACGACGATCGCCAGCCTTGCCGCAGCCCGTTGCTGATTTTCAAATTGTCCGCCGAACTCGACTGAATAGCCGGTTGGCAATTCGACTTGTTGCGCAACCTGGTTTCGCGCTTCGTCGACGAAACCGACTAAATCTCTGTTTTCGACATTGCTGCGAATGACTGCGAAGCGCTGGGTTTTTTCACGCTCTATCGACACCAGTCCTTCGCTGCGATCGAGTTTCGCCAATGCCGACAGCGCCACATAGCCGCCTCCTGGCAACGCAATCGGTAAACTAGCGAAATTCGCCGAACTACCAGCGCCACGTAACAGTAACGGCGTCCTCACTTGACCTTCCTGAACGATACCCAGCTTCAAGCCTTCGATCTGCGCTCTCAACAGATTCTCGACCACATCGATATCCAAACCGAAGCGTCCGATCGCCGCACGATCCAGCTTTAATTGTAGAAACTGCATGCCTTCGTTTTGTTTCAAAAAGACGTCGCTAGAACCTTTTAGACTTCTCAATACCGCTGCGATTTCCTCGGCTTTTCGATTCAAAACGGCTGAATCCGGACCGAATAATTTGACCGCGACATCGCCTCGGGTCCCGGTCAGCATTTCCGATACGCGCATTTCTATCGGCTGCGTGAAACCATAGGCGATACCCGGCAGTTGATCGAGCACCGTACGAATCTCGTCGATCAACGCTTCCTTACCGTCCATCCGCCATTGATCCTTAGGTTTTAATATCAGAAACGTATCGGTCTCATTTAAGCCCATCGGATCGAGACCGAGTTCGTCGGAACCGACCCTGGATACCGCTTCGGCAATTTCCGGTACTTTTTCCAACAACGCTTTTTGCACACGTCCGTCGAGCGCCACCGATTGCTCCAACGTGATCGAAGGCAGTTTTTCCAATTGCACGATAATATCGCCTTCATCCATGGTCGGCATGAAGGTACTGCCAATTTGGTTAAACAACAATAAAGCCAGCAGCAATAACGCCCCCGCGCCGAAAAATACCGATTTGCCGTTATCCAAGCACCACAGCAATGCCGGCCGGTAGGCTTTGAGTATTTGCCGAGGCAGCCAAGGTTCTTCTTGCGACACCTGTTTCAACAAATAAGAAGCCAGCACCGGAATCACGGTTAGCGATAATATCAAGGAACCGGCCAAGGCAAACACAATCGTTAAGGCAACCGGCGCGAATAATTTCCCCTCTAAACCTTGTAAGGTTAACAGCGGCACAAACACGATGATGATGATCAATGCGCCCGAGGTGACCGATACCGCCACTTCACTTGTCGCCCGGTAAATAACATGCAATCGCGGGAGACGCTCGGCTTTTTCTTTGTGCGCCAATTGCGTGATAATATTTTCGACGACGACCACCGCCGCATCGACCAACATTCCGATCGCAATGACCAATCCGCCGAGACTCATCAAATTAGCGGACATATCCATCGTTTTCATCATGATGAACGTAAACAATGCCGCCAAAGGCAATACCAATGCCACGGTCAACGCGGCACGCCAGTTACCGAGAAACAACACTAGCATCAACAACACCAATACGATCGCCTGAGTCAAAGCAGTGATGACGGTATCGACTGCTTGTCCGACCAATACCCCTCGGTTATAAAAGACGCCGATTTTCACGCCGTCCGGCAAGGTTTTTTTGATGGCGTTCAGTTTTTGTTCGACAAGAGAAATCGTTTGCCGGGCATTAGCACCGCGCAGACTCAATACCAAACCGGTTACCGCTTCGCCTTCTCCGTTACGGCTGACCGCACCGTACCGGGTCAGTGCGCCGATACGAACCTCGGCAACATCCCCAATCGTAATCGGCGTGCCGGCAACGGTATCTATCACGATCGCCCGCACATCCGATAATTGCTGAATGCGCCCTTCCGCGCGCACGATCAATGTTTCCTCTCCCTCATGTAGACGCCCCGCTCCGTCGTTACGATTGTTGGTCTTCAAGGCATCGATCAAACGGTCGGCCGTAATATTTCGGGCAGCCATTTTGAGCGCATCGGGCACCACTTCGAAACTCCGTACCGTACCGCCTAACGAATTGACATCGGCAACGCCCGGCACGGTGCGAAGTGCCGGGCGAATCACCCAATCCAATAGGGTACGCAGTTCCATCAGATCCAAACCTGCGCCCGATACGGTAAACATGAACATCTCGCCCAAAGGCGTCGTCATCGGCGCAATCCCCCCTTCGATACCCTCTGGTAAGTCTACCCACAAGGTATTCAAGCGTTCGGCGATTTGCTGGCGCGCCCAATAAATATCGGTGCCCTCTTCGAAATCGATCGTGATATCGGTTAGCGCATATTTAGCGATAGAGCGCAGCATCGTCTGATTAGGAATACCCAGCAGCTCGACCTCGATCGGTGCGGTAATCCGCGTCTCGACTTCTTCCGGCGTCATACCCGGCGCTTTGACGATCACCTTGACTTGGGTCGGCGAGACTTCCGGAAACGCATCGATCGGTATCCTTTGCCATGCATACCAACCGCCGCCGACCAGCAGCAGCACAAACAAAACAATCAGTATCCGTTGAGCCAGTGCGAATCGAATCAAGTGACCCATCATTCAGCACTCCCGGATTCGAGCCAAAGCGCTTTCAATGCCGCGGCGCCTCGCACCGCAACCGTTTCGCTAACGTCCAACGCACCTACGATAAAGACCGCATCTTCGTGCCGACCGATGACTTTGACCGGCTTGACATCGAAGCCCTGTCCGGTCCGCACGAATACATAGTCCCGTCCTTCGCTTTGCGCCAGCGCAGTTTGCGGCAGTTTGAACGCAGCGGTCTCGATTCGCTTAACCGCTTGCGCATTGACTGACTGCCCCGGACGCAACTCGGTTTGAGGTCCTACTAACACGGCACGCGCCAGTACCGATTGAGTCTGTTCATCGACATGCCGGCCCAGCAAAACAATCTCGGCGATCGCTTCCGTACCGGCGACTTTAACCTTGTCTCCGACCGTTAAGACGTCGATACGATCCTGAGCGACCGACAGCTCCAGCCAAAGTTGTTCGAGATTCGCAATGCGGAACAACGGTGCATTCGCGGTTAGACGTTCACCAACCGAAGCAATGCGCTGCAGTATCGTGCCGCCTATCGGTGCGCTAATTTCCAGCAGACTGTTCAGCCGTCTTGACGCAAGCAATTGACCAGCCTCCGTTTCGGTCAAGCCGGTAATCAATAACATTTGTTTGGCTTCTTGCGCCCTTGCTTTGGCGACGTTGAAGCGGCTAAGCGTTTCCTCCCAGCGGCTCTGCGGAATAATTCCTTCCTGCTGTAATTTCCGATCGCGCCGATAGACCGCCTCGGCTAATTGCGCTTCGCTGACCCGTTTCAGATAGTCACGCTGCAACATCAAGAGTTCCGGACTGTTCAATTGCGCCAATACTTGACCTTGCTGCACGGCGTCGCCTTCTGCAACATGAATGCGGTTCACCAATCCTGCTACGGTGGTGCTGACGATTTGTTCATTTTCCGGCGGAACGATCACCCGCGCCGATGCAGTCAGAAGCGGTATTTCGTCGGCCTTTTCCAAGGCGGCGAGTTTAATATCCAAATTAGCGATCTGCTCTTCGCTCAGCTCGAGAACGACCAGTGCCGAAACCGGCGAACAATGATTCTCACCCGCCGTATTCGTTCCGACATCCTCGCACGCGTTTGCCGCCCAACTATTATTTGAGGCCTGTAAAACAAACAGACCGGCCCATATTGATAACAAGATTCGTTTCATGGCAACACTCCAACGGCCTGATTGTATAGTGCGATATCCCTCTGCAAGATCACCGAACGCTCTTTGGCGTTAAGGATGGCTTGTTGGGTTCTGGCACGGATTCTTAATAATTCGATCAGATTGATTTCGCCGACTGAGAAACTTAATTCGGTCATATCCAAATGCTCTTCCGCCAGTTGTTTCATTTCATCGGCGGTTGCCTGTTCGGCGCGGTTGACTTCCAAGGCATGCTCGGCTTCGTGATAGGCGAGTTTCAAATCTCTAAACAGTTGCTCACGTTCGGCGATCAGACGATTTAACTCGACATTGACTGCGGCAATTTTAGGCGCCTGATGCGCGCTGCCGCCGAACGGGACCGAAATACCGACGCCGAAACTTTCGGTATAGTTACTGCGCGGGTCGTTATTACCCCGGTCGCTGTTGATGCCGACCGAAACCTGAGTTTGACCCGAGCCGGTCAAACGTATCGCTTCGAGTTCGGCTTGTTTACGGGCTATTTGACTGTTGAGCGCGGCCAAGGCGGGATGCTGCTGTTCGATTGTTTTCAGCGCAACCAAGGGTTCGTGGAATTCGGCCGGAATCTTTTCGGTCCGCGTCAAATTCGTATAGCGCTTTCGGGCATGCATGACTTCCGATTCCGCCAGGGTCAACACCGACCGTTTCTGCAACAATTCGCTTTGCGCGAGCAATAAATCGGCCCGGGCCAAGTCACCCAATTCATAAAGCCGCTTGACCTTGCCGACCAATTTTCCGGTTAATTCATAATCGGTTTTTGCCTGGTCATGACGCACATCGGTCAATGCGATATCCCATAAAGCCGACCTAACTAATCCAGCGACACGCAATTTGAGCGCCCGGCTTTGCGATTGCCTGCTGTCATCGGCACGCTGGGCGAGATCTTGTTCGGCATCGCGTTGCCCGAAGTTCCACAACGGCACGCTTACTACTGCATCGAGAATATGCAAAGTACCGCTGGTCGCTTCCAAAAAAAACAAATCCGCGGTAGCAGGTCCTGCTATCCAACTTTGCCCGCGTTGCGCAAGCGCTTTCGCTTCGTCTTCCAACGCTTTAAGCCATGCGGCGTCGGGATATCGTTCGGCAGTGGTATCGATCAATTCCGCCAAAGTCATGGTCGGCTCGATTTCAATTGGATCGAAATGATCGACGATCATTTCGCTGTCCGCCCATACAAAGAATGTAGAAAGTAGGCAGCAACACAGCAAAGCGCCTGTTAAAGGCTTGAGGGGAATCATATTGAGCTCCGCAATATGCGGCAGCAGGGCCGCAACTGAAACAACAAGTCGGATACTCAGCGAATCCGACAATCTATAAACTGTTTACAGCTGCACAGGCGGCGCGCGTGGCGCTTGAGGAGAAGAAGAGGTTCGGCCGGAAATCACATTCGGCGGTGGAGAAAACGCAACTTCGAAACCGAGACATTCATCCGGTTCGGGAAACACTAAAGCAACGAACACTACGGCAAAAGGAAGCCAATCGGACAGCAGCGTCGTTTCGGTTTCAATGCCTTGGTCCAAATCGATCACGGACGAGTCGAACAACGCCAATACATCATCGTCGTTCCCTACGTTGAATTGCTCAAAGCCCGGCATGTGAACGCCGTCCGACAACTCGTCGACCATCGGATGCGCATGCACCAACGGCGCGATCGATTGCAGGATCACGATAAAAATAACTAAGGCTTTTTTGAAGGGTGTCGACATGGGGCTTATGCTATGTCATTTACCGGTTCTTGACAATCAGTAACTGAAACGTCATTTATGTGATGAGTTAAGGTTCACTTAATTTAGCTTGTTCGCCAATTCGTTCAATCGGCATAGTGCAAAGCTCAGCGACGGAGCGGTAGCGGAGTCTGCAAGAGTACCAGGTTAAGCATAGACAGCTTCATATCCCCAATTGCCCCTCGATAAGCCGACAAAGACTCTCTTTTATTTCGGAATGTCTTGGAACCGGAGTTTGTTTACCATTTGCAGGATTTGCATAAATATCGTGCTTATTACCATGACGCTTAAGGTAACAGCCTGCTTCAACCAACTCTCTAATAAAGTTTCCTCGTTTCACACTACTTCGACCAAGACTTCTTTTATTTGTGATACTGGGTGGTTAGTTTTCACCTCTTCTTCCATTAAAAGTTTATAAGCATCTTCAATATTTTCTTCCAACTCCTCTAGTGTCTCACCTTGGCTAAAAACCCCAGGTATTTCCCTAAGTTTGCCAACATACCATCCATCATCTAACCAATATTCGAGAGTAAATGCACGTTTCATATTCATATCCCACTAAAAGTTGACCTAAATTCTGTTGTCCAACACAAAATTCCTTAGCTCCCGCTCTATGGTTGAGGTCTGGGTTAATCTTGATTCTCGGAGAGCCTATCCATCACCTCAATAACATTTTTATCTGGTGGAAAGACAGGATAAAAACATTTTTTAATCATTCCACTTTGGGTAATGAGAGTCAATCTTTTGAGCAATTTTAACCCCTCGATTTCAAGCAGAGGCAATTTCAAACTTGAGGAAAAATAATGATTATACCTATCGTAGATCAAAATTCGGCGCCGGGGTGCCCGTCAAAGCTAGTAGGATGCGGTGAACAGAGTGAACCGCATCAATCGCGAATGATTCGGTTCGTTCCTCACCCAATCCTACCGAGCTTGGAAACGCTTCGATATCGCGCTCATGGAATCGCTCTATCTCAGCAGAGCCCGCAGGAGCGTTTTGTTAGGCTGGCGCATGTAAAATATGCTCAACGACTTGAGTCGGTAATGAGATCCGATCGAATAATGAAGCAGGGTATAAATAATCTTCGCCTGACTCATCAATCACTCTTATTTGTTGATGCTTTTCAGCATCGGAGTCATTTAGCACTTCGTAGAGCTTGCGCGTTTCAAGCGAAACTTCATAGCCGCGATTATTGATGCAAATTGCAAATTCGTGTTTATTCATGGCTGTGTGTCAATATAACGCTTAATTTTAAATTCTCGTTTGCCAATACCCTTCGTATTTATCCGGTATGGATTTCTGAATTCCGGACTGCTTGAATCTATTCGGTTTACCTCCTTCGGCCTTTCTTATTTTCGCCTTACAGAATATTCATTGCTCCATGAATCACAGCGACCACATCAATTCTATCCACTCTAATGTGGTATATGATTCTGTACGGTCCGGAGAACACCTCCCTGATTTGTTCAAGCTCATATTCAGGAACTTTGCGTCCAGACAATGGAAATTCACTAATTTGTTGTGATCACCTTGTAATACGATCTACCGTGTGCAGCGCATAGGTTTTCGAGTCTTGTGCGATGTATGCATATATGGCATCCAGATGCGCCTCGGCCGTTTCGGTTCAATGAACTTTCACTCAGGCAATCCATATTTCTTTCTTATTTCCGCAACATCTTTTGTTCTTCCGGCCTTACTATCTTCAATCCCCTTCTCGATCGTTTCTCTGACATATATTTCATGCATTAGATCATCCCATGTTGCATGAGCAGGAAGTTGATCGATCAATTTATGGGCATCTTCTTTACTGATTATTGTGGACATCTTCTACCTCTAATTAACAGATAACAATGAAGTGAGTAGCCCGAATGATATGTACTGCAATCCTGGATAATCCAAGCCGCCTTTACACCGGATTTCGTAAACTCCATCCGGGATACTCGCTGAATACCAGCTATCGCCGACTGCTTGTTGTCTTTGGCCTCGATCATCGCGACCGGGATATTGGGCTTGTAGTAAAGAATGTAATCCGCCCGCTTGCCACGACTGCTGAGATTGCCCTTCACATAAATGCGGCCATCGATGAAGCCGATTACTTCACGGACTTGTTGCTACATGTCCCAGCCAGCTTTTTCCAGCGCGGGTGGGTAATGAACTTCGTGCAGATATCGCATTACGATAGGTCTATTATATTCGTTATCTGTTGGTTAGACTCCTACGATTTCTGTGGCACGAATAGGGTATTTAACGCCGTGCTCTGGAGTAAACCGAAGCGTAGCGTAGGTTTATCCCTAGCAGCACGCTGTGTTATGCCTTTTTTGCAAATGATGATTTATATTCAATTTCACACAGTTTCCATAGAGTAAGGAAATTTTCTACTGTTGGGAATCTATCTCTATTTGCAAGCGCTCTATATACATTTCCTTCGTTTTCACGCACAACGTGCTTTTCGTGCACCACATCATAATAGTTGTTCCATTGCCCCTCTTTTTTGGGCACGGGATACCTCCCACTCCAGATAATAAGCTCGGATAAAAGCTCTAGAGTACACTCTTGATCCTTAGTTATATTTAGCCCAACCAGCGTGCACAAATCGTTTAGACGATGATTAGCTTCGTAAACTTTTGATTTTGCAATGGCTATTGATTTCAAGGCCAATTCTAGTGCTATACCAGAGTTATAGTAAAACGGAAACGGTGGAGAATATTCTTCAGATTTAGCAATCAATATTGCTGCCTCTTTGAAATCCATAGCTCGCTTCATCCAGTTTTCAGGGTCTGTTCCGATCTTGGAAAAAGTGAAACCAGTAATCTCCCGAACTACCTTTTTGCTAAGACTCACGACTCATCTCTCATTAGGCATAACGCCGCCTACACTAGCGAGTGCAAGCGAAGCTTGCACGAGTCCGGCACACGGGAGTGCGCGGTGTGCTGGACATTGCCTTGTTAGGGGTTTTATTTGAAAGAAACGTCATATGTTTGCTCTATTTTTTTACCGCACTCGCCTGCGGAAACCTCAACCTGATAGGTGCTTCTGGAGAAGCAGCCAACCCTGAGTATTTCATCTCCTTTTATGCCTAAAATTAGGGCAGCATTAGAAACACCTTCTTCAAAAACTCTAGTTATAGCGAGCTTTGTGGTACCAAGGATAATGTAATTTGATTCTGCACGAACTTTTAGTTCGGGGACGGGTAAACTCCTTGCTTTATAATGATCTGCAAATTTTTCTCTAATTCTTTGAATAGAGTACGATTCAAAGTTATCAAGAAATTTCTGATTCATATGATCTTGAGTAACGCCCTCAGATGCCTGGCGGTTAACTATAACTGTTAGTTCTGGTTCGTTAAAGTCGGATGTTTCCTTTGATTTTTCTGGAGTTATTGATCCCAAAATAAAAGAAACCACTAAGAATGCACCTATATATTCAAGGCGCTTAAGTTTATAAGGTTCCAGGCCAAATTCTAAAAGAATAAGTTGTCGAGCAACATAAGCGCCTATCCCTAGAGGCAATAGGTTCTGTGCGAAGCCAGATTGTGGAGAAGCAGACCATTGCATAGATTGGCCTATGTATGAAAAAATTAGCTTTGCGACAAATGTTACAAACCAAGCTTGTACAAAAATCAGTACAAGTTGGCTTCTATTTTTTTTGCTTTTTAATTTTCTCGTTCCTGTATAAAGAGCAATAAGAAAGGCTATTAAGCCTAATAGCCATAATTCCATGAATGAATACACTAATGTTTCTACAAATTTCATGAATAGATCTCTTCTCTTCTTGTAGGCGGGTTGAACCCCTAACAAGTAATTAAATGGTTTCTATATATCATCCCATTTCGTCTGATATCCGTTTTCTTATAATTTAACAATCAACCATTAAGACCGAAAACACCTACACATCCAAATTCGTCACATCCAGCGCATTCTTGACGATAAAATCCCGACGCGGTTCAACGATGTCGCCCATTAGCGTCGTGAAAATTTCGTCGGCGGCGATTGCGTCTTCGATGCGGACTTGCAGCATGCGGCGGCTATTGGCGTCGAGTGTGGTTTCCCAGAGTTGTTCAGGGTTCATTTCGCCTAGTCCTTTGTAGCGCTGGATGTGCTGGCCTTTTTTGACTTCTTTCATCATCCAGTCGAACGCTTGTTTGAAATTTTCGATAGACTGCTGACGCTCTCCCATCCGGATATTAGATTGTTCGCCGAACATTCCGGCGGTATCCTCGGCGTATTGCGCGATTTTCTGATAATCCTTGCTATCGAAGAATGCCGCTTGCAGTATGAAGGTTTTGGTATTGCCGTGATGCCGTTTGTTGACAGTTATCGTGTAATCGCCGGCCGACCGGTAATCAAGCTCCAGCGTGAAGACCATTTTGCTTTGCGGGTTGTATAGGCGTTCGGCCAATTGGCTGACCCATGCCGCCAAGCGTTCCTTGTCTTGTTTGATTTCATCGCTTACGCGCTCCATGTAGACCAATTGTTCGAGAAACACATCGTCATAACGGCTAGTCAAGCGATTAATGATGGCTAGTACCTCGGTGTATTCCTTCGCCAATTTCTCCAAACCTTGGCCTTGTATCGGCGGTGCGCTGTCATCTGTATGCAGCGCTGCTTTGTCTAGGGCCAGTTGTATCAGGTAATCGTTCAATTGCGCATCGTCCTTGACGTAATGCTCTTGTTTACCCTTCTTTACTTTATACAGCGGCGGTTGGGCAATATAGATATAGCCCTTTTCGATGATTTCCGGTAATTGCCGGTAGAAGAACGTCAATAGCAAGGTTCGTATGTGCGATCCGTCAACATCGGCGTCGGTCATTATGATGATGCGGTGATAACGGAGTTTGGCAAGGTTATATTCGTCCTTGCCTATACCGCAACCAAGCGCGGTGATCAAGGTGCCTACTTCTTCTGACGAGATCATTTTGTCGAAGCGGGCTTTTTCGACGTTTAAGATTTTACCTTTTAGCGGCAATATCGCTTGCGTGCGACGATCGCGGCCTTGTTTCGCCGAACCGCCCGCCGAGTCACCCTCGACAATAAACAATTCGGACAGAGCCGGATCTTTTTCCTGACAATCTGCCAGTTTACCGGGTAATCCGGCGATATCCAGCGTGGTTTTACGGCGTGTCATTTCTCGTGCTTTACGGGCCGCTTCTCTGGCTCGGGCCGCATCGATGATTTTATTGACGATCGCTTTTGCGATTTGCGGTTTTTCCAACAAAAACTCCTGCAATTTCTCGTTCATCGTCGATTCGACCAGGGGTTTTACCTCCGATGAAACTAATTTGTCTTTGGTCTGTGAGGAAAACTTAGGGTCGGGGACTTTAACTGAAAGCACTGCCGTTAACCCTTCCCTTGCATCGTCGCCGGTCGTCGAGACTTTTTCTTTTTTTGCTAAACCGTTATTTTCGATGTATTGATTGATGGTACGGGTTAATGCCCCTCTAAATCCGGCTAAATGCGTGCCGCCGTCCCGTTGCGGAATATTATTGGTATAACAAAAAATATTTTCCTGGTATGAGTCGTTCCACTGCATCGCGACTTCGACGGTTACACCCTCTTTTTCGGCGCTAAAGTGAAACACATCGGGAAATAACGGTGTTTTATTTTTATTTAAATGTTCAACGAATGCACTGATACCGCCTTCGAATTCGTAGACGTCTTGTTTATTGGTGCGTTCATCTTCCAGACAAATTCTGACTCCGGAATTTAAAAACGATAATTCTCTGAGTCTTTTCGCCAAAATATCATAATGAAACTCAACATCGCCGAAAGTCTGATCACTCGGTTTAAAATTGATTTTAGTTCCGCTACCCTCGGTCGGACCGATTTCCGTCAATGGTGCTTGCGGTTCACCCATGAGATACTTTTGTTTATAGAGCTTTCCGTTTTTCCTGATTTCCAGATTCAACTCCTCGGACAAAGCGTTTACCACAGAAACACCTACGCCATGTAATCCGCCCGAGACCTTGTAGGCGTTGTCATCGAATTTGCCGCCAGCATGCAGCACCGTCATGATGACTTCCGCTGCAGATCGCCCTTCTTCTTTATGAATATCGACTGGAATCCCTCTTCCGTCGTCAGACACCGTCACTGAACCATCATTATGAATGATAACCTTAACTTCTTTGCAGTACCCGGCTAAGGCCTCATCAATTGAATTATCAACTACTTCGAATACCATATGATGCAACCCGGTACCGTCATCGGTATCGCCGATATACATGCCAGGCCTTTTTCTGACCGCATCCAATCCTTTTAGTACCTGAATATTCGTACTATCGTACTGCTTAATATTTTCGCTCATGTGTGTTTACTACCTTCTCAATGTACCAATGTTTCACGTGAAACATTACGCTTGTTTAATTTCACCATGTTCCACGTGGAACATTTTATAGTTTTTAAGTTTACTCAAATCACCATACTCAGACAGCTCAGTGGCTGTAATAAAAACCTGAACATCCATTGCTTGTAAATATTCTATTAGCAATGTTCTTTTGGTTGTATCCAATTCAGCAGTAAAATCATCAATTAAAACACACACATTGTTACTCTGATGTGTCGACAATAATTGTACTTGCGCAAGCTTTAAACATAAGACTAACAATTTCAATTGACCGCGCGATACAAAGTCCTTGGCGAGTCGATTGTTAACTGAAACAGTTAAGTCGGCACGATGCGGACCACTATGCGTCATTTTATAGCGTAGATCACGATCGAGGTCATCATCCAAGGATTGGCGAAAACCTTTAACGCTATCCCACCCCGATAAATAATTGAATTGAACAGTTTCAGTGCCGAGAAATCGACTGACAAATTCTTGAAAAACCGGCTCAAGCCTTTGTAAATAGGCCCGTCTATATTGATCGACTATTGTACCGTAATTAACCAATTCATTATTCCAGACTTGGATGGAATGCATTTGCCTTTGTTTGATTAAGGCGTTTCGTTGGTTCAATGCGGTTTTATACTGCCGCCAAGCCAAGAGGAATTGTTCGTTTTCATTGAAAGTCCCCCAATCGATAAATTCTCTTCTAATTTGGGGCCCGGTATCCAATAGACGATAAGATTTAGGCTCAATCAATTGAATAGGCAAGGCATAAGCAAGCAAATGCCGGGGTTGATTAGGTAATTGCTGAATTCGTATTTCAGAAACCTTTCCATCGAATTGTACTCCTAGTTGGCAACTGCTGCGCCCGCCCTGTTGCAGCACTTTGCCCGATACGATTAAGTCGTTTCGATCAAAGTTTACGACTTGTTTGATATGGGTGGTTCGAAAAGAACGTGCGCGGCCAAGAATAAATATGGCTTCAAGGACAGAACTCTTACCGCTTGCATTAGCCCCATAAATTAAATTGAGTCCGGGCGATGGTTGCAGACTGGCTTGCCGAATATTTCTAACATTAAAAATGTCGAGCTTTTGTAAACTCATCGGTTATTAGTTGCTAGTCAAAAAAGCACCCGGTTAACACCGGTTAGATGAACAAGCTCGGTTTTTTGTCGCTTCCACATTTGATAATGACTGCGATTTAGAAATTTCAGGAAGTTAGTGAAAAGTTGGCCATAAAAAAGCATGCCGAGGCAATAACTGATTCAGTTGATTTAAAAGGCTTCATTTATCCGTTGATAAAGTTCCCCAAAAGTGCATAAAGCAAAGATCATAGACGCATCGGCATCACGATGAATCGATAAGACCTTGTTTCCGGTTCGTCAATGATGCAGCAACTGGAATTACGTGCAATCGTCAACTCGGAAATTTCCGAATCGATATTGGAAATCGCATCGAGCACATATTGCACGTTAAACGCAATCGAAAGCGGTTCGCCAACATAATCGGTGACAATTTCCTCTTCGGCTTCTTCGTGTTCAGGATTGTGCGCACTAATTTTCAAGGAATCCGAAGAAAGGTCGAAAGTTACGCCTTTGTATTTTTCGTTCGATAGAATCGCTACCCGAGTCAAGGCATCTTTTAATAACTGGCGTTGAATATGAATCGGCGTTAAAAAATCTTGATGGAAGACACGATTGAAGTCGGGGTATTTGGCATCGACCAATTTAGCTGAAAAGATCGTATTATTGATCGTAACCCTTATGTTATTACTGGAAAATTCAACCGCAAGCTCAATTTCAGGATCATCCAATAAACGCACCAATTCCATGACCCCTTTTCTTGGCAGGATGATGCGTGCTTCATATCCTGCTGGATTTTCCAAGTTGTCTTCGAAAACCGATAAACGATGTCCATCGGATGCAACGAGTTTGATACGCGAATTAGAAATGTTGAGTAATAACCCATTGAGATAATAGCGTACATCCTGAGACGCCATGCAAAAAACGGTTTTTTCGAGCGCTTTTTTAAAAAGTCCGGCATTGATGGTAAACCGATGGTCTAACTCGGTTTCTGAAAATTCCGGATAATTTTCGGCAGGCAGTGTACTTAAAATAAAACGGCTACGTCCGGAAAGCACCTTAACTTTGTCGTCGGCGACTTCTAATTTGATATCGGCACTAGTTGGCAGCAAGCGGCAGATATCGAGAAACTTTCGGGCCGGTAAAGTAATTTCGGCAAAAGTCGAATTTTCTATCGCAATTTCGGTAACAATTTGAACTTCAAGATCGGTACCGGTCATTACCAGGCTGTCTTGACGAAAAACCATCAACACATTTGACAAAATCGGCATGGTTTGTCTTTTTTCAATCACACTGACAATTTGCTGCAATGGAACCAATAGCCGTTCTCTATTAATAATATATTTCATATAAGATATTTATTTATATTTACTATTAGCCTATAAAAAAAGCGTGATAAGTCATTTAATATCTTATTTATCAATAACTTACCTTGTATAAAGCCGGAGTTTAAAGCTGTGGATAAGCGCTTGATAAAAAGAGGATAACTATTCTCTTATGCTAAAGACTATACTTATCCACAAGTTAAACACCGTTAATGCGACAATGTTCTCAACAGGTTTAAATAATCTTCCTCAAGCTTTACATCCGAGTCGCGCAAGGAGGCAATGCGTTTACAAGCATTAATAACCGTGGTGTGATCGCGCCCACCGAATGCTTCGCCGATTTCCGGAAAGCTGTGCGAAGTTAATTCACGAGCCAGACACATAGCAATTTGCCGTGGTCGGGTAATGGATTGCCTGCGATTTTTCGACGATAAATCCGCAACCCTAATTTTAAAATATTCGGCGACGGTTTTTTGTATGTTATCGATATTGACGAGCTTATCTTGTAAGGAAATTAGATCGTGCAATGCTTCTTTGGTAAATTCGGTGGTAATTTCGCGTCCGGTAAATTGCGCATTGGCAATGACTCGTCGTAGTGCGCCTTCGAGATCTCGTACATTCGAAGGAATCCTTTTACCGATGAAAAACGCGACTTCCTGAGGTAGATCGACACCCGCCATCATGGCTTTTTTCATTAAAATAGCGGCACGGGTTTCAAGGTCCGGCGGCTCGATTGCAACCGGTAATCCCCAGCCGAAGCGCGATTTCAAACGGTCTTCCAAACCGACGATTTCTTTCGGATATTTATCGCAGGTTAAAACAACCTGGTGTTTTTTTTCCAACAACGTGTTGAAGGTATGGAAAAACTCTTCTTGAGAGCGTTCCTTGCCGGCAAAGAATTGAATATCGTCAATCAGCAAGGTATCGACACCTCGATAATATTCTTTGAAAGTATCGATCGCGTTTTGTTGTAAAGCCTTGACCATATCCTGCACGAATTTTTCGGAATGCAGATAAACGATTTTCGCCGATGGATTATGTTGCAAGATCGCATTACCGATCGCATGCATCAGATGTGTTTTACCTAAACCGGAGCCGCCGTAAATTAATAACGGATTGTATGCCTTGCCGATATTTTCGGAGACTTGAATAGAAGCCGCTTTTGCTAATTGGTTAGATTTACCTTCGACAAAGTTATCGAAAATGAATGCTTTATTAAGAAAGTTAGGGCGTGATTTTTTAGTATCGGGTGCTTTAGTATGCTGCGGTGCAGGAGCCGGCATGGCTTTCTTTGAGCCGATGTCCAATTGTAAGCTTAAGGAGCCGTTGGAAAATTGCTGTATCGCCTCTTCCAGTTTGGCGAAATGATGTTCTTTTACCCAATCCAGCACAAACCGGTTCGGCGCTAATAACTTGATTTGTCCATCGGTTTCGATTGCCTGCAAGGGTCTAATCCAGGTGCTGAATTCCGAGGAAGAAATTTCATTTTCAAGTTTAGCGAGACAGTTGTTCCAGAGTACACTCATTATTTAAGAAGGTAGCGAAGAGTAAATAGATGATATTATAAAAAAAATATGCCACTATACAGCAATCAAATCAGTGCCGACATAATTGACATAAACCGGCGTTTATTCTATCATCCCGGATCTTTTTTATCCGTTTTTGTTAACAATCATCTGAACCAGGATTACAGGCCATGAAAAGAACCTATCAACCCAGTAAAATTAAACGCGTAAGAACTCACGGTTTTCGTGCCAGAATGGCGACTAAAGGCGGCCGCAAAGTCATTAACGCCCGTAGAGCCAAGGGCCGTGCCAAACTAACAGTCTAAGTGATTGACGAACAAGGTATTTAGTTTCCCGCCGCAGTTAAGGTTAAGGAAGCCTTCTGAATATAAAAAAGTCTTTACCAGACCGGTAAAATCGAGTGATGCTTATTTCACATTACTAGCGGTTAGGAATGAGTTTAATCATCCTCGACTGGGTCTGGCAATTGCGAAAAAAATCATTAAAAAGGCTGTGGACAGAAATATGCTCAAAAGGACTGCCAGGGAAAGCTTTAGACTACAACAACACGAATTGATCAATATTGATGTTGTTGTCATGGCCCGAAAAGATGCACTCAATGCATCACCGGAACAATTACAAAAGTCATTGGCAAGGCATTGGCTTAGGTTGGTAAACCGATGCGAGTCTTACTCATAGCAATTATAAAGTTATACCAATACTTTATAAGTCCATTGTTAGGTAAAAACTGTCGTTTTTATCCCAGCTGCTCCTGCTATGCCTTAGTGGCGCTCCATCAACATGGAGCCGCCCGGGGCACCTATCTTACATTCCGAAGAGTATTAAAGTGTCACCCTTTTCACGAAGGCGGGCTTGATCCTGTTCCAGAAAAAATTTGGTAAAAAGAATGGATAACATTAGATTTATATTAGTCGTTACTTTTGCAATGCTGATCTATATGCTCTATGACGCATGGCAAATCGATTACGGTCCAAAACGCGAAACTCCCGTCGCACAACAAACGTCCCAAGACCTTAAGGAAGACTTGCCCACGGCAACCGGCGAACCGCAAGCCGAGTCACGCGCTGAAGCAAAACCCATAGTTACTGAGGTAACCGAACCGGACGCTATTATTAGTGTAACAACCGATGTTCTGGCGTTGGAAATCGATCCCAAAGGCGGCACGATTCGCAACCTTGATTTGCTGAAATACCCTCGTGAAAAAGAAAACACCGCTGTTGAATGGGTTTGGAATCTGTTCGGCTTTTCGAAACCGGAAAAAGACCTTAGTCCGATCCGCTTATTCGATAGCACCCCGGAAAAATTATTTCTGGCGCAAAGCGGTTTGATTGCCGGAGAGGGTTCGGCAAATGCAGCGACTCACCATAGCGTATTTAACTATGAAAAAGATCAATACTATTTAAGTAAAGATCAAGACACTATCACTGTACCGTTGACATGGACCAATAATGAAGGGCTGACTGTCACTAAAACGCTCACCTTCAAACGCGGCAGTTATGCCATTGGTGTCAATCAAACAGTCTCAAACGATTCGACACAACCTTGGACCGGCCGGCAATATAAGCAATTGTTAAGAGTTCCGTATAAAGATGAAGTAGGGCATACTTTTATTAGAACCTATGCCGGCGGCGTCGTTTATACCGAAGAAAATAAGTATCAAAAAGTCAGTTTCGACGACATGGCGAGCGATAAACTGAATGTCAAAACGACAGGCGGTTGGAGTGCGATGATTCAGCATTATTTTGCTGCGGCATGGATTCCGCCCAAGGATCAAGAAAACACGTTTTATACTAAAGACCTCAAAGACTGGCGTTACGTAATCGGTTCCTATTCTCCCGCGTTTACGGTCGAGCCGAACTCCGATATGGAGTTTAGCGCAAAATTATTTGCCGGCCCGAAAATCCAACCGATGATGGAAAAAATCGCCAAAGGCTTGGAATTGACCGTCGACTACGCTTGGTTAACGATTATTGCCAAACCGATTTACTGGTTACTGAATCAAATTCATGGTTTTGTCGGTAACTGGGGTTTGTCTATTATCGGTGTGACCTTATGTATCAAACTGCTGTTCTTTAAATTGTCGCAAGCCAGCTTCCGATCAATGGCAAAAATGCGCAAAATTCAACCCCGTCTGAAAGAACTGCAAGAACGTTTTGCCGATGACAGACAGCGTTTCAACAAAGAAATGATGGACATGTATAAACGGGAGAAAGTAAATCCCTTAGGAGGCTGCTTACCGATATTGGTGCAGATTCCGGTCTTTATTTCTTTGTATTGGGTATTGGTCGAAACCGTTGAATTGCGTCAAGCTCCGTTTGCGTTGTGGATACAGGATCTATCGGCGCAAGATCCGTTTTTTATCTTGCCGATCCTGATGGGCATTACGATGAAAATTCAGCAAAGTCTAAACCCTGCACCGATCGATCCGTTGCAAGCGAAAATCATGAAAATGTTTCCGATCGTATTCACGGTATTCTTTCTATTTTTCCCGGCCGGTTTGGTCTTGTACTGGGTGGTCAACAATACGCTGTCGATCATCCAACAATGGTACATCACTAAAAACCTGGAAGATGCTAAGTAAAACCTGAGTGGACATCGGTACCAACGATACCATTGCCGCGATTGCCACGCCGCCCGGAAACGGCGGCGTCGGCATTGTACGGATATCGGGACCGGCGGTTTCTATTATTGCCGCTAAATTAACCGATCGTCCGTTACCGCCAAGATATGCCGTATTGACACCGTTTATCGATAGCGACGGTTCATTCATCGATACGGGCATCGCCATCTATTTCCCTGCCCCGGCTTCCTATACCGGCGAGGATATTCTTGAACTGCAAGGACATGGCGGTTCGGTCATTCTCGATATACTTCTCAAACGCGTCTTATCGCTTGGCGCCAGTCTGGCACGGCCGGGCGAATTCACCGAACGCGCCTTTCTTAACGGAAAAATTGATTTAGCGCAAGCTGAAGCGGTTGCCGACTTGATAGAAAGCAGTACCGAACAATCGGCGCGTTCCGCACAACAATCGATGCAGGGTGCATTCTCGAAGCAAATTAACGAATTGGTTGAAGAACTGACCGAACTCAGAATCTATGTTGAAGCCGCAATCGACTTTGTCGATGAAGAAATTGATTTTCTCGGTGACGGAGTGGTGCAAAATCGTATCGACCGACTGGTGGAAAAACTTCGAACTATCTTGTCGACTGCGCGACAAGGTCGATTGCTACGCGATGGAATGACGATAGTATTGGCCGGTAAACCCAATGCCGGTAAATCCAGTTTATTGAATGCCTTGGCCGGCCATGACGCTGCGATTGTGACCGACATTGCCGGCACTACACGCGACGTGTTGAAAGAACGTATACAAATCGACGGCATGCCGCTGCATATCATCGATACGGCAGGTTTACGCGACAGCGACAATGCCGTTGAAAAAGAAGGCATACGCAGAGCACGAGAGGAAATGAATCGAGCCGATAAAGTCTTATTGATGATCGATGCCACAGATCCCGAGCATCAATCAATACTCGAGAGCCTGCCCGAGCATGTACCTATCACAAAAATTTACAACAAAATCGATCTAATCGGCATTAAACCTGAGATTCGCGAATCCGAACAAGGCACACAGATCTATTTATCCGTCAAAAAAGAACAAGGCATTGATCTTCTCAAACAGTATTTGAAAAACAGCGTCGGATATCAATCCGAAACCGACAATGTTTTCATAGCTCGGAGACGGCATATCGAAGCCTTACAAAAGGGTTTGATGTTCGTTCAGAGTTCTCAAGCGCAATTACAAAATCATCAAGCCGGTGAATTAGTGGCCGAGGATCTCAGACAAGCGCAGCATTGTCTCGGTGAAATTACTGGTGCTGTTTCGTCCGATGACTTGCTAGGTCTGATCTTTTCCAGCTTTTGTATAGGAAAATAAAGGCTATGTTCGCGTTAGCAGTTGAAACGGTTCTCTTTCCTACTAAATAAACCATTTAGTAAATGGTCAATGATTGCTTTCCAATACACTGAGCGTGGAATAGGGTACGATTACTCGCTTGGCAGGACACCGTAAACCCAGCACCTAAATTCCATAGTCTATTGGCCATGATTGATTACATAGATAATTTAGGTGCTGGGTAAATACGTCCGTGTAGGCTTGACGGCGGCGACTGATTGCCAAGGATGGCATGAATGCAGATTTTGCAGGAGCAAAAATCTGCCCTGCCGCCGACACCTGTCAATCGAGTTACCGAACCTACTTACCTTGCATTAAAAATAGGCAAGTTATTTATGAACGAATCCTAAACGCTTTAGGTTATGATCTTCATAATTGAAAAAACGTAGAGCAAAAAATGTTAGAATTGCATAGCCTTGAATATTTCCGCTTCTAAGAGTAGACATGACAAGGTAAGATAAAATTGTATTGTTTGCGGAGGGATGCCGGAGAGGCTGAACGGCCCTGACTCGAAATCAGTGGGGGGCGCAAGTCCCACGAGGGTTCGAATCCCTCTCCCTCCGCCATTCAAACATTTCATGACAACCTTTAGCGTTTTTAAACCTTGATATGCTAAAGGCGTTTCATTAAATCCTTTTCTGATTACATATAAGCTTCAGGCTATTGAATTCTGAAAAAGGCACGGCAAAAAAGTACATCACACGAGCAGTGGGTAAAAGAACACGATGGTACGCTGTATAAAGTCCCCTTTTACACAAATACTCATCAAAAGCATGGATACCTAAGCCGGCGTGACCAAAAAAGGGTTTTACCGGATCTCCAGGTTGATTAAATAAAAGCTGATACAAAACAAAATACCGCACTGCTTAATCACTAATTTAAAAGCAAGCAGTCATCGCGGAAATTTGAAGTGCGATAGGTATACTACTAAAAAGTAAAACATAAAAAAGGGCGCTTTTAGCGCCCTTTCTATCAGCTTGTAATTTAGATAATTAAATCAAGCCAGGTAATTCGCTATATTGTTTCAAAGCGTTTTGCAGAGCTTCTTCGACACCATCCAAAGATCCTTTTCTAGCGGCGCTGCGAGCTTTTTTCAGTGGACGATTCGCGCGTGCGCGAGCAACGTCAACCTTGTCATTGGCATTGATTTCTTTGCTCATATCCAGAGCATCTTTGACTAAAGCAGCCACTTCATCGGCCGAAGAACCGGCTGCAACTGCGTCGATCGCGGCTTGAATTTTTTCGGAAGTCAATTTGATTGCTTCTGAAGGTTCATATGAAATTCTGCCTGGATCGGCAGCCATTACAGGAGTAGCAATAGCGCCCATAGAGCTAGCAATAGCCAGAGATAACAATACCTTTCTTAAAAATTTCATGTCTAACTTGTCCTCATGTTGTCATAGTAACTATTATTCAGCAATGCAGCAGAAATTCCATCAAATTAAAGCTACTTAGCGTGGGCCATTCTATCGTAGATTGCCGTAATATCAAACTCAAATTAAAACAAAGCGTATCAATTCAACCAAGTATAATCGTAGGGTAATGCTGATGCTTGGCTTAGAAAGTTTATCGAATATGATTACGTTATAGATTCAATCCTCATCGCGTTTGCAAGCAACATGTGCTTGACCGTTTTCATCGACTTCGATTTGGACGTAAATAGGAGAGCAGCAAACCGAGCAGTCTTCGTAATAACTTTGTGAACCGGAAGGGATATCCAGCAATAATGAAATCGTTTCGCCGCAGTAAGGACATTGAATCGACAATTCTTCTAGATCGCTAAACATCAAACTTTAAGTAGCAGAGTATCGAGCCAGGACATTGGTAAAATACGTTTGAGATAGCCAAATAAATAAGTAGGAAAAGTCACGTAATAACGGATTTTGGGCCGTTGCGACTCTAAAGCATGGATGACTTTTTCGGCTACCGCTTCAGGCGGCAACGTAAAAGGTACGGCAGGGCCTTCTTTTTGCAAGCGGGTTTCCATTGCAGCATAGCGCTCCTTATGAAAGCTGTTGCTAGGTTCGATATTTTTTTTGAAAAGCGCGAAGGCATTTTTACGAAAATCGCTCAGAATCGGTCCGGGTTCAATGATTGATAAATGAATGCCGGTTCCTTTAAGCTCTAGTCGTAATGTATCGGCTAAACCTTCTAATGCAAACTTACTGGCGTTATATGCGCCTCGGTAAGTCATGGCGACAAACCCCAATACCGAGCTATTGTAAATAATTCTGCCCTGCCCTTGCCGGCGCATGATCGGTATGAGCAAGTTGGTCAATTCGTGCGTGCCGAAAAAATTAGTTTCGAATTGAAACCGTAATACATCACGGCTTAAATCTTCGACCGCGCCCGGTTGGCCGAAGGCACCATTATTAAACAATGCATCGATTCTACCTTCGGTCATGATCAACATTTCGGAAACGGCTAGTCGAATCGACGCACTATCGGCAAGATCGATCCTTATTGCTTCAAAGCCTTCCTGTCTGAGTCGGTCAACATCGTGTTGTTGCCTAGCCGAAGCAATGACACGATAACCTCGTTGTTTGAGTAGAAGCGCTGTCGTATAACCGATTCCGGACGAACAACCGGTGATTAAAATTGTTTTACTGTTAGACATTAAGATTACTGGAGTTCGGTTTCATTGAAATAAGCCGATTCGCCGTTACTACAATCCACCAAAAAAACCAAGTTTTCCGAAGTACTTCTAACATTGAGCTCCGAGGATTCGACACGATCGCAAAGTCCCGATGCCAGTTGTTTTTGTGCGGCCAACCTTCTCATACGCTCAATTTCCGGGAGGCGTGATTGAAAGTTTTGCACCAAGGGCTTTAATTTGTCGTATTCGTAAGGCGGAATAGCATAAGGAGTAAATTGAACCGGATTATTCTTAATTAAGGTTTGATTAATTTCAGTTTCTTCTTTGGCATTCGCTAAGAACTGTTCTTGTTTTTGCTGTAATTGCTGCTCGGTTAATTCCTGCTGTTTTTGCAATTCAAGTTGCTGAGCTTCTCTCTTGAGTTGCTCGCTTTTATCAATCGCGCCGCCGGTTTTAAAATTGATCTGGACACTTTGGTGATTTTCATCGCAAGGCTTGGCTTGATAGATGGTTTTTCCCAAGGCATCGACACATTTAAAAGCATCGGCGTGAGTGATAGTCGAGACCGAAATAGCCAGTATAAAAATTGAAATTCGCATTATGGTATTCTCATCGTTTTGTTATTACCGGACAATCACATAGCACAGCAAATCGAATGAAAGCAATTCAATAGTGAAATATTATTAAGGAATATTCACAAAATAACTTTTACAAGTATTACGCATAGTGGGGGGAGGCTTGCTTGACAGGACGCCGTAAACCCACACCTAACTTCCATAGCTTATTGGCCTTGATTGATTACATAGATAATTAACCATAGACAATGAATTATGGAATTTAGGTGCTGGGTGAATGCAATTTTCTGCCCTGCCGCCGACACCTGCCAATCGAGCCACCGAACCCTCTTCCACATTTGTCGAAGTTATTTCATGCCCGTCCCTAATTATAAGTCACTCTTTACTGCTTTGCTCATCCTGTAAAAAAGTTTGTTCCTGATAGCGCCGGCTTACCACTAAAAATAGTAATGCGGTAATTAACATCAGTCCGGTGAAAAACCAAAAATAAACACTTCCTGTTAATTGGCTGGAGCCGTCTGAAGGCATCATTAAAAAATTGACTGCACTGGTCAATAAATTACCGGCGGCGATAAACACGAAATAATAAGCCATGATAAAAGATTTCATCGATTTCGGTGCCTGCGTATAGGAAAATTCCAGACAAGTGATTGAAACCATGACTTCAGCCGCGGTCAATAACAAATACGCCAACAATTGCCAACCTATATGCGGCGTTAGCCTTTCATCTAATTGCATTTGAATCAACGACGGTATCGCGAATGCAAATACGGTTAAAAACAAGCCGATCGATATTTTTCTTAAGGGAGTCAAATCGAAATAACGATTCAAGAATGGATACAAGCCATAGGAAAAACAAGGAACCAAGATCATGATCAGCAAAGGGTTAGCCGCCTGAATCTGTGATGGTAGTATCTCGATACCGAATATGACTCTATCCATTTTTTGTGCCTGTAAAACCCATGAGGAGCCAATTTGTTCGAATAGAGACCAGAAAATCGCGATAAATACATAGATCGAGGTCAATTTGCCAAGGATCTTCACACCATCATAGCTAAGCATGTCCTTGATAAAACCCATGCCGGCCGGATCAATATGTACAAAACGATAACGTCCTACCCAAAAAATAATCGTGGCCAACAACATCAATACCCCGGGTACGCCGAAAGCAAGCGACGAACCATAGTTATGCAGTAGCCAGGGAATCAACAGCATCGCGACAAAAGCACCGAGATTAATTGAAAAATAAAACCAACCGAAGACTTTGGTCATCAAGTGGCTGTTCGTGTGACCGAATTGATCGCCTAAGTGTGAAGACACGCAAGGTTTGATACCGCCTGCTCCAAACGCTATCAATGCTTGTCCGATCAAAAGTCCTAAACGGGTATCGTCGATCGACAAGGTCAAATGACCGAAACAATAAAACAGCGATAAATAAAGGATGGTTCGGTATTTACCGAACACGCTATCGGCCAGTAACGCGCCGAACAAAGGCATCAAATAAACCGCCGAAACGAATAAATGAAAATAGCCTTGGGCTTCATGCTCGGACATCAGATCGGGTTGTCCCGATGCATCTACTAAATATTGGGTCATGAACACGACCAAAATAGCGCGCATGCCGTAGTAGCTAAACCGTTCGGCGGCTTCATTGGCGATGATGAAGGGAATGCCTGAGGGTAGTTCGGTAGTTTTAAGTGGATTTTTGCGGTATTGGGACATGATTTTGAAAGAATCGGTTGCCTATAATCATAACAAATTAAAAGATTTAAAATTACTGTTACTATTAGTCAAGCTAAAATCTGTGGATAAGCCTTTTTTAATATTTTTTATCAATACTTTAGTTCTATGACTAAACTGCTTGTAAGCCTCGGTTCAAGATGTGGAGGGTTTGTGGATAAAATCGACCTGGTTAATTTATACACAGCAATACACAAGAAACTCACCGTTTATTCGCAAAGTTACCCACTTTTATGCTAGTCCTCATACAGATACAATGGGAACCTTTCGGCATAAAAATTGTTAAAGCAATTCGGTAAGGTATTAACTGCATGCCTTGTATACTTCGTGCGGTCATGTTTGCGGATTTTATGGCAATGCTATTTTGTTCGGTAGCAAGGCGCGAAAACAGGCGCATAGCAAGCTATGTAACTGTTTTTGCAAAGCTTCCGCTCCTGCTCACGCCCCTTACCTACTTCCATGTAGGTAACACCGCTTCCGGACAAAAGAGCGCGTCAGAAAGCCGCAAATGTGGCCGCGCGAAGTATAAAATTTAGGATTTTAAATTTCATTCATTCAGGATCATGAGCGTAGACATTACTAATCAAAGTGCGATGCAAAAGCTAAAAAGCTTTATCGGTAAGCAAATTATCGGACAGGATGTATTGATAGAAAGAATGCTGATTGCGTTGTTGAGCGACGGTCATATTCTTGTTGAAGGTGCGCCGGGCTTAGCCAAGACACGGGCAATCAATGTACTCAGCAAGGGTATCGAAGGCGATTTTCATCGCGTGCAATTTACGCCGGATTTATTGCCTGCCGATTTGACCGGTACCGAAATTTACCGGCCTCAACAAGGTACATTCGAATTTCAAAAAGGGCCTTTGTTTCATAATTTGATTTTGGCCGATGAGATCAATCGTTCGCCGGCCAAAGTGCAGGCGGCATTGCTCGAAGCGATGGCCGAACGGCAGATTACCGTCGGCGGCGCGACTTATCCCCTACCCGCCTTGTTCATGGTCATGGCCACGCAAAACCCGATTGAGCAGGAAGGCACTTATCCCTTGCCGGAAGCGCAATTGGACCGGTTCTTATTGCATATCAAAATCGATTATCCTGAAGCCGAACACGAAAAAAGTATTTTGCATCTCGCAAGAAACGAAGCTAAAAACGCTAAGAACGGTACAACAGAGTCTTTTACACCGTTGAAGCAACAAAATTTATTTGCAGCCCGTCAGGAAGTCTTGGCTATCTACATGGCCGATAATCTTGAAGATTATTTGCTGCAAATCGTTTTGGCGACCCGCAATCCCGGCGCCTACGGCAAGGATTTGGCCTCGTGGTTGCAATACGGCGCAAGTCCAAGGGCAAGTATTGCATTGGACCGATGCGCGAGAGCAAAGGCATGGCTGGCGCAACGCGATTTCGTCGGCCCCGAGGATATCCAGGATATTGCTTTCGATGTCTTGCGGCATCGCCTGATTCTATCCTATGAGGCTGAAGCCGAAGGAATTACACCCGATTATTTCATTCGCGAATTGATCAACCGGATTGCTGTTCCTTGATGCTGTCAAACAAAACCGATAATCCCTCTTCAGCTGCCTACGAACGAGTCGCGGTAAGTTTGAAAAGCTTGGTCGATCTGGCACAAACGGCTGGGTCGCTTAAGTTGCATCGTTGGTCGATCCGCTCCCGGCAAACCGGAGGCTATGTATCGCGCTCGAAGGGACGCGGTATGGAATTCGATGAGGCGCGGCTTTATCAACCTGGAGACGATATTCGCAGCATCGATTGGCGAGTGACGGCCCGTACCGGAAAAACCCATACCAAGTTGTTTCGCGAAGAGCGGGAACGGCCGGTATTTATTGCGGTCGATAAACGCATGGCGATGCAATTTGCGACACGAGGCGTGTTCAAATCGGTACAGGCAGCCAAGTTAGCCGGGCTCTTGGCTTGGACCGCACAGCAACACGGCGATCGCATCGGCGGGCAAATCTTTTCCGATAGCACCTGTATGGAGATGAAGCCGCAACATGGCCGGCATGCGGTTTTGCGGTTTTTTCACAGCCTGGTGCAAACCGGCGAAGGCCACCCGGTCGAATTCAATTTCGAACTCGGTTTGGCAAGATTGTCGCAACACGCGAGGCCCGGCAGCTTGATTTATATCATCAGCGATTTTCGCGGTCTTGAAAGCAATGCTGAACATCATTTAAGGCGGCTCGCCCAACACAACGATGTCGTATTGATTCAAGTCTACGATCCGTTGGAAAGCAGCCTGCCTTCGGGGGGACATTTTCGACTGACCGATAGCCGGCGCGATGTGGTCATCGATACTCGGGACCGGGATCGTTTGAGCGATTATCAGCAACGTTTCAATGCGCGATGCCGCTATTTGGAAAACCTTGCGAAAAAATTCCGAATGACTTTTATTCAATGCAGCACCGTACAAGATCCGGTGCAGAGTTTACGTTAATGAATCCGCAGCCGCTTCCGTTACGCGACATTCATCTGCCGGAACCGATCGGTTTTTGGCCACCCGCGCTCGGCTGGTGGTTGGCGGCTTTGGGGGTTGTGATTTTACTCGTGTCGATGGTTTGGTTGATTCGGCGTTTGACTCGTAAAACCGCGCTGAAATCGGCGCGCCGATTATTGGCGGATTTAAAACAAGACCCGAGCCTGGATCCTGCCGAAAAGGTCAGTCACCTGTCGATGTTGCTTCGCCGAGTAACGATTAGCTTGGCAACGCGAGAGCAAAGTGCGGGTTTAACAGGACAAGCTTGGTTGAACTATCTGGACGCCTCGCTGCCGGACAAACCCTTTAGTAACGGCATTGGCCGGCAATTGATCGAAATTCCGTACCGTAATGAATTACCTCCGGAAACCGATGTCTCGGAATTATTCGAACTGTGCGAGCGTTGGCTGAAGGCTCAAAAACAAAACAAACGATGATACATTTTGAATGGCCTTGGTTGATTACGGCACTGCCCTTGCCTTTATTGGTCCGCTGGTTGCTGCCGCAAGATTCGCCGCAACAACAAGCAGCATTGAAAGTTCCTTTCTTGGAAGATTTTTCGGTGTGCGCAGCGCAGGCATCAATAAAATCAGCGCGCTGGCCGCTGGTGATTGCGGTAATAGCTTGGATCTTGTTGGTATTTGCCGGCATGCGTCCGCAATGGCTCGGCGAACCGGTCGAACAAACGATCAGCGGACGTGATTTGATGCTTGCGGTCGATTTATCGGGGAGCATGGAAGAACAGGACTTTATCATCAACAAACAACGAGTCGACCGGCTCACGGCGACGAAATGGGTCGCCGGCGATTTCATCGCGCGCCGAACCGGCGATCGAATCGGTTTAATTTTGTTCGGAACTCAGGCTTATCTACAAGTGCCTTTGACCTTCGACCGTAAAACGGTCGTAACTTTATTAAACGAATCGGTGATTAGTTTGGCCGGCGAAATGACGGCGATCGGCGATGCGATCGGTTTGGCGGTTAAAAGACTAAGAAACCAAGATGATACAAGCCGCGTATTGATTTTGCTGACCGACGGCGCGAATACCGCAGGTGAAGTCACGCCGTTGAAAGCGGCGGAATTGGCTGCCGAACATGATCTAAAAATTTATGCTATCGGCATCGGTGCCGACGAAATGATAGTGCGCAGTTTTTTTGGTTCCCGTAAAGTCAATCCATCGATGGACTTAGACGAAAAGACCTTGACCGAGATTGCAGAAAAAACCGGCGGACGTTATTTTCGCGCTAGAAACACCGAAGAGCTTGAGCAAATCTACGATATTCTTGATCAACTGGAACCGGTCGAGAAAGACAAACAGTATTTTCGGCCTCGTAGCGAATTATTCCATTGGCCGCTGGCAATTTCCCTAGTTTTGGCCGGCATCATCGCGACGGCAAGATTGAGAGTATCATGAGCGACTGGCAATACTTTCATTTTATCCGGCCGTGGTGGCTGTTGGCGATAATACCTTGGTTTGCGGCCTTATTGTTGACGCTAAGACATAAACTACAGCGGGGTAATTGGTCGACGGTTTGCGACGAGCCATTGCTGCCCTATATCCTGCAGGACAAAGTACAAAATCGCAGCAGAATGACCTTGACCGCCGGAGCATTGGCGGCTTTGCTTGCTATCTTCGCCTTGGCCGGACCCACCTGGGAACGCTTACCCTCCCCTGTTTTCCGCGACGATTCGGCGTTGGTGATCGGCTTGGATTTATCGCGCTCAATGGATGCGGCCGACCTAAAACCGAGCCGGCTCGAACGCGCCCGTTTCAAAATCGCCGACATCCTGAAACAACGCAAGGACGGCCAGACCGCGTTATTGGTCTATGCCGGCGATGCCTTTACCGTGACTCCGTTGACAGCCGATACGCAAACGATTGCCAGTCAATTGTCGGCATTGACGACCGACATCATGCCGGTACAAGGCAGCAATTCCGTTGCGGCGCTAAATCATGCGGTCGATTTGCTGAAACAAGCTGGTATGCAAAAAGGCCATATTCTCTTGGTAACCGATGGCGCCGATGTCGATAAAACCGAAGCCGCGGTAAAAAATCTGGGCGCTTATTCCTTATCGATACTCGGAGTCGGCACGTCCGAAGGTGCGCCGATCGGTGCGCCGAGCGGCGGTTTCGTCAAGGACGGACAAGGCAGCATTGTCGTTCCGAAATTGAATGCCGGCGCATTGAGCAAATTAGCCGCGCTCGGTAACGGTATTTACCGGACGATCAGCCCGAACGACAGCGATATAGAAACCCTGCTGAGTGCATTTGAAAACCGGCAAGTTCAAAGCGATACTGGGGACGATGACTTATTACTGGAATTATGGGCGGAACGCGGCCCTTGGCTACTGTTACTGATTTTGCCGTTGGCGGCATTGAGTTTCCGAAAAGGCGTATTATCGATTGCGATGCTGCTGGTTTTGCCTTTTTCGAACCGGGCCGAGGCGCAGGATTGGCAAAGTTTGTGGAAAACGCCGAATCAACAAGCGCAACAGGCTTTTGATGCCGGAGACTACGAACGAGCGGCCGGTTTGTTTAATGATCCTGAATGGAAGGCCGTCGCCGAATATAAGTCAGGATCGTACGAACAAGTTCTTGAAACACTCAAAGATAGCGATAGCGCGCGCACTCATTACAACCGAGGCAATGCACTAGCGCAATCGGGACGTTTGGCCGATGCCGTCACGGCCTATGAGGAAGCGTTGAAGCTCGATCCTGATCACGAAGACGCAGCTTTCAACAAATCCGTTGTCGAAAAAGAATTGGAAAAACAACAGCAAGAACAGCAACAAGGCCAAAACGATAAGAATCAACAGCAAGATTCCGAGCCATCGTCCGAACAAAGCGAACAAGGCGAGCATTCGGAAGAGTCCGGAGGCGAACCCCCAGATCAAAAAGAACAAGAGGACGGTCAAGACCGGCAACGTTCATCGCCCGAACCTCAAGACATTGAAGAAGGACAAGACGATCCGGAACAGGATGAAGGTCAAGTTCAAGAGCAAAACGACGAAACGCCCGACGATCAAGGAAAAGAAGAAGCGGCAACCCAAGAAACCGAGCCGGCCGATGAAGCTAAACAAGCCAGCGAACAATGGCTGAAACGTATTCCGGATGATCCGGCCGGTTTATTGAAACGTAAATTCCAATATCAATACGGCCGCCGCGGCCGGCAAAAGCAACAAGACGAAGCTTGGTGACGACGATGAGGATAGCGACAAAAAAAAGGCTCTCGATGGAGAGCTTCTTGATGCTGATAGTGTTTAGTCTATTCGCGGCTTTCAAGGCACAGGCCACAAACATCGATGTAACGGTCGATCGTAGCCCGGTCGGCTTGAACGAATCGTTCCAGATTACTTTTATTGCCGATGAAACGCCGGACGATCAGCCCGACTTCGCACCGCTCGAAAAAGATTTCGAGATACTCGGCCGGAGTCAAAGCAGTAGTACATCGATCATTAACGGTCAATACAGTAAGACGCAGCAATGGAAATTGTCGGTCATGGCTAAACGCGCGGGCGAATTGACGATACCGGCCATTACTTTCGGCAAAGATCGTAGCAATGAAGTTTCCTTGATGGTGACCGAAGCCGGTAGCCGTGAGATTCAGGCCGCTGATGACGATCTGTTTTTGGAAGTCGAGGCCACGCCGGAAAATCCTTATGTCCAATCCCAAGTTCTCTATACCTTGCGTTTCTATCGCCGAGTGTCGATCACGCAAGCCCGGTTATCCGAACCGGAATTAGATAATGCCATCATCGAAAAGCTTGGCGAGGACAGCAATTACACAACTCAAATCGGCGGTATCGGTTATCAAGTCACCGAGCGTAAATATGCGATTTTTCCGCAGCAAAGCGGTACTATGATAATAGCGCCCTTGCAACTCGATGCCGAAGTGATTACAGGAGGCCAGCCTCGGTTCAACGGGTTTTTTAATCGCCAAAGTACTCAGTTGAAACGTATTAACTCAAAACCCGTTACGCTCGAGATAAGACCGATACCGGAAACGTTTACCGGCGGTCATTGGTTGGCTGCCGATAAGTTGAGTTTGAGTCAGGAATGGTCCGGCGATATCGCTCGAATGAAAGTCGGCGAACCGCTCACTCGAACGCTACGCATTGCCGCTCAAGGCGCGACGGTTGGTCAATTGCCCGAGTTGCATAAGGCGCCGAAACAAGCCGAGCTGAAAACTTACCCGGATCAGCCTGTTTTAAACGAGAATAAAGGTCCCGAAGGCATCAAGGCGCTACGCGAAGAAAAAATCGCGTTCATTCCCGGAAAAGCCGGCCAATACACACTGCCGGCGATCGAAATACCGTGGTTCAATACCCGCACCGGACAAGTCGAAATCGCTAAATTACCGGAAATAACGGTGATTGCCGAAGGCGCAATGACGGCAAACGAGTTGCCGCCCCCCGCATCGGATGCCGAGTTTAAAGTTCAGGCAGAAACCGCAAGTTCCAAGAGCCCACCGCAGTCATCCAGGCAATCCGATTATTGGATGTGGGCGGCGCTGTTTTGTGCAGTCGGTTGGCTGGCAACCGGACTTTATTTTGGCTTACGCCGTCCGGTAAAGTCCGAAGGAAAAGTGCAAGACCCGATTCAACAGTCCTTGTCTGTATATGTCAAATCCTTGAAAAAAGCCTGTGCCGAAAACGATTCTCAAGCGGCTAAGAATGCCTTGATCGGTTGGGGTCGGGAAAAATACAAGGTCGCCAGTCTAGGTGACTTGGCCAATCATTGCGAGGCCAGGTTAAGAGACGAGATCATGCACTTGAATGCATGTCTTTATAGTGCCGACCGGCTAGACTGGCAAGGTAAAAAGTTATTCCAGGCTTTTTCCGAGCATAAAGCTAGAGAGCAATTCAGCGATAAGCCGGTAGAAAATGAGTTGGAACCTTTGTATCGCGTGTAAAAATCGAATTTTCACTACCCGGGACCTAAAGGTTTGGTCGTAAATAACTTCCCTATTTTAGGGTATAGGTATCTACACAAGTTTTTTATATTATAAATACAATGAGTTACAAGCTAGCCTGGCTCCCTCTGCTGTTGGAGAAGATTAGGATGGTGAGAGTAAAACAACCACTTATATACCCCTCATCCCAACCTTCTCCCTCAAGGGAGAAGGAGCAAGTACTTGTGTAGATACCTATGATTTTAGGGAGGATTCGGTTGCTCGATTGGCAGGTGTCGGCGGCAGGGATCGCTTGTAGAAGATGGTGTTGCCGAGGAACAAAAGCCGACCAAAAGCGTTTAACAATTGATCCATATCAATCAGCGATTAACTAATGATGCAATAATGGCTCTACCCGTAAGGGTGTTAAGTTTTATTGATCGATCGATTCGATTGAGCAAGGAACAATACGTTTTAACTCACAATTGAGAAAAGTTTATTATGAAAATTATTAGCCGTTTGTTTTTAGCCATTATTGCAGTTTCAGCTTTAGCCGCTTGCAGCGAATCCGGTCAAGGTCCCAGCCGGCCGTCCGACTCTGCAAATTCAGCGCAAATGATGTTGAAATAACGACTTTCCGTTGCGAGTTGAACCGAGGTTTCCGCTACTCTTTAAGGGATTATGCGGTAGCTTCGGTTCAATAACAATTATTCGACAATGACTTTTAAAGAGTCCATATTGTTAATTTTGACGTTGCGTCGATTGATGGTAATGATTCCTTGATGGTTCAGTTCGGCAAGCAAGCGGCTAACGGTTTCGTTAGTGATACCTAAAAAATTAGCGATATCTTGCCGTTTCATCGTCAAATTGAATTCGGTTTTCGAAAACCCTAAGGCATTGTATCGATGCGATAGCCTTAATAGAAAGGTCGCCATTTTTTCTTTGGCGGAACGATGACCTAATAACAAAATCAGATTATGATCGGATTCGATTTCCTTACCTAAAACGCGCAGCATTTGAGATTGCAAACTAGGAATCAACCGGCATAACTTATTAAGCTGTGATAGTGGCAATTCGCATACCTTGCTCGTTTCAAGCGCTATGCTCGAGCTTGTGAAGCGCCCATGCTGAAAAGCGTCAAACCCCATTAATTCCCCGGGTAAATAAAATCCAATTGTTTGTTCCGCGCCATCCTCACTGTATATAAAACTTCTGAACGATCCTGTTTTAACGACGAATAAACTTTGGCATTTTTCGTCCTGTTGATAGAGATATTGATCGGTTAACAGTGGCGCTTTGTTTTTTACGATTGTCTCGAACTGTTCCAGCTCGGTTTTCGGTAAGCCGTAAGGAAGACATAGCTCGACTAGTCTGCAGTCTTGGCATAATGTTTCGTATGGGTCATAGTCCATCGTTACTGTCATTTTTGGAATTGGGATGAAATCGTCGGCCGCCAAGATAGCTCAAAAAGTGTCAGTTATCCATCTCCGCAGCTAACAAAGTTGAACGATTCTTCATTAAATGAAGGGATTAAAACCAATAGGACCGGATATTTCATAGACAATTCAACTATGCCTGCTAAAGGGGTCATAAAGTAAAACCCGTCATTTGCAAAGCGGCGTAGCTATTCATGCTTGGGTTAAGGCTTTATAATTCCGCTTTCGATATGATTTAAGATTATCCAAGCAAAACATAGGAGTGTATAGAATGGCAGCGACCGAATCTAATATGATGCCTTTAGGAACCCGTGCTCCGGATTTCGAATTACCCGATACCGTGACCGGAACGACTAAAACCCTTCAAGAATTGAAAGGTGAAAAAGGTACGGTGATTCTCTTCATGTGTAATCATTGCCCTTATGTTCTGCATGTCAAAGATCAATTGATCGCCATTGCTGAGGAGTATCGAGCACAGGGCATTAGCACGATTGCGATCAGCGCTAATGATATCGTCAATTATCCGCAGGACGCGCCGGATAAAATGCAAACAATGATGCGGGAATGGGGCAACCCTTTCGCCGCTTATCTTTACGATGAAAGCCAGTCTGTTGCGAAAGCCTATCAAGCTGTTTGCACGCCGGATATCTATGTATTCGATGCAGCCCTATCTTGTGTTTATCGCGGACGCTTGGACGGGTCGACCCCTAAAAACGATGTGCCGTTGACCGGTAGCGATTTACGCGCGGCCTTGGATAACTTACTGGCCGAAAAAGCCATCGATCCGCAGCAAGTTCCGAGCATCGGTTGCAATATCAAATGGAAAGATAAATGAACGTAGGGAAGCGGTTTCAGTTTTTCTTTCATTTTTTTCAAATCTAATTAAGTAGCCGAAAATCGGTTTATTCTTCATCAAATTCAATGAAATCAAATCAAAAATTCAAACCGTGTGACCTGGTCATATATGGCGCATTAGGCGATTTATCGACGCGCAAATTATTAATTTCGTTATATAGGCTCGAAAAATCCGAATTGATCGAGCCCGAGACTCGTATCATCGGTATTGACCGTCATGTTCTCGAAGAGGGCGGTTTCGTTAAAGTCGCTAGGAAAAGTTTACAGTCTTATCTGAACGAGACGATCGACGATGAAGTCTGGCAGCGTTATTCGGCTCGAATGCAATATCTCATGATCGATCTAACTCAGCTCGATCAATATAAACAATTGAATGCAGTTATCGATTCTAAATCCAGGGTACTGGTCAATTATTTAGCCGTTGCGCCGTTTTTGTTCAAAAATATTTGCCAGGGTCTCGATAAAGCGAAAATTTTGACTCGAGAATCGCGAGTGGTGATGGAAAAACCGATCGGCAACGATCTGAAATCCAATCGGGAAATCAACGATGCCGTTGCTGAAGTGTTTAACGAGGATCAGGTATTCCGTATCGATCATTATTTAGGAAAGGAAACGGTTCTGAATCTGTTGGCCTTACGGTTTGCCAATTCGATTTTTACGACCAATTGGAATCACAATACCATCGATCACATTCAAATTACCGTTGGCGAGGAAGTCGGAATCGAGGGCCGTTGGGAGTATTTCGATAAAACCGGGCAACTACGGGATATGCTGCAAAATCATTTATTGCAGATCCTGACCTTTATCACAATGGAACCACCCGCGTCGCTGGAAGCCGAAAGCATTCATAGCGAGAAAATCAAGGTGTTGAAAGCCTTGCGTCCGATTACCGCCGACAATGTCGAAGAAGTGACCGTGCGAGGGCAATACACCGCCGGTTACATGAAAGGACAAGCCGTGCCGGGCTATACCGAGGAGGAAGGTGCCGATAAGGAGAGTACCACCGAAAGCTTCGTCGCGGTGCGCGTCGATATCGATAATTGGCGCTGGGCCGGCGTACCGATATATCTGCGTACCGGAAAGCGCATGCAAAATAAGCGCACCGAAATCGTCGTTTATTTCAAGCGCTTGCCGCACAATATCTTCAAGGACAGTTACCGCGAATTGCCGCCGAATAAGTTGATCATTCATTTACAGCCGAAAGAAGGCGTGGAAATCGAAATGCTCAATAAGGTACCCGGTATAGGCGGCAGTATCACGTTACAACAGAATAAACTCGATTTGAGCTTTTCTGAAACGTTCAAAAACAGTCCGTTTTTCGGCGGTTACGAGCGGCTGATTTTGGAAGCGATGCGCGGCGATCCGACCTTGTTCCTGAGTCGGCAGGAAATCGAACAGGCTTGGGCATGGGTCGATTCGATACAAGATGCTTGGGCGCGTAGAAAAATTGCGCCAAAACCCTATTCCGCAGGAAGTTGGGGGCCGGTCGCGTCGGTCGCATTGTTGGCGCGTGACGGTCGGGCTTGGGAAGAGTAAGTGCAATCTTGTAGGGCGCGCATCGCGCACCTTTCCACGGTACCGAACCGTCAAGAGCCCGACCCAGGTGCGCGATGCGCACCCTACACCTGGCGATTAGTAGCCTATGAACCAACAATTTCAAAAATATTCCTGATTACGTATAAGCTTCAGCCTATTTGAAGTCCGAAGTAGGTTTTGTGTCGCTATCGCGACGCTTATATGGAGTCGGTTCGCGGACCGACAACCGCGATACTTTTCTTTGCTTGTCCAAAGAAAAGTATCCAAAAGAAAAGACACCCGGAGGCCGCTGCATCCTGCGCGCTGACGATTTTGCCGAGGGTTTTCGGAAGGGCTATCCTTAGCCCTCCGAAAACGAGCGGCATCCCTGCCGCTCCCCTAGCGGGCTATTCTCGGCAAAATCGCCAGTGCTCGGCGCGGCCTAACGGGACCCAGGCGGGCGCCCTGAGTCAAGTCAAATTGGCTGAACGTTCTAAGTAATCAGGAAAATATTTTGAGTTTAAAAACCGGAAACACAGCAATTAATTAAAAATGGTTTTTTCGATAGCTTAGGCTATTAGTGTTCGCTTGAGGAATTAAACTCAAACAGTATTGCAGCATTATTTTTCTTCATGCAACCAACACGCCGAATAGTGCCCGGTGCGAGGTTCGAGTTCCGGCGGTTCTTCTACATCGCACAGCCCTTTGATGGCATGCGGGCAGCGTGGATGAAAGTGGCAACCCGGCGGCGGGTGCAACAGACTGGGCGGTTCGCCGCCCGGTAGTTCGCGTTCTTGAGCGGCATTCTCGGCATCGGGGTCGGCGGTGGCAGCCAGCAAGGCTTGCGTATAGGGATGCTGAGGAAAATCGAGCAGATCGTCGACAGTGGCTGCTTCGACGATGCGGCCTCCGTACATGACGAAAATGCGGTCGGCGAAATGCCGCACGGTGGATAAATCGTGTGTGATGAAGGCAAGCGTCAGCTCGCGCTTGTTTTGTATCGTTCGCAGCAGACGTAGGATCTCGACGCGTACCGAGGCGTCCAACATCGAGACTGGCTCGTCGGCGATGATCATCGCCGGTTGTAAAATCAACGACCGGGCAATGACGACCCGCTGTTGCTGACCGCCGCTGAGCATGTGCGGAAACTTCGGCAAATAATCGTCGGCCGGCGACAGGCGCACTTCCTCCAGTGCAGCGCGAATGCGTGCTTCACGTTCCTTCGGGTCGCTTAAGCCGTGAATGATCAGCGGCTCGCTCAAGGCGCGACGGATTGTCATGAAGGGCGGCAGCGCGCCGAAAGGGTCTTGCTGCACATAGCCGACACGCGCCCGGTATTGCTTGAGTTCATGCTTATTTAAGTCATGCATATGGCGGCCTTCGAAGACGACTTCGCCTTGAGTCGGCTTATGCAGACCGAGTAAGGTGCGCGCCAAGGAGCTTTTGCCGCAACCGCTTTCGCCGACGAAGGCAACCGCCTCGCCGCGATAGAGATGGAAATTTACGCCATTCACCGCGCGGACATAGCCCGCCCGGATAAATCCCCATTGCTTCAATTCGAACCAGGTATGCAGGTCTTGTGCAGTAACCAAAATTTCTTTGCTTAACAGCTGTGTTTCCAAAACGGAAGTCGGAGTATTAACCAACTCCCGAGGCTTGGTTGTTTCGGTAGGGTCCGCATAAAGCCAACAACGGACTTGGTTTCGTTCCGATAAGGCTATCGGCATAGGGTTTTCATCGCAGCGGTCGAATCGGGCCGGACAGCGATCGGCGAAACGGCAGCCCGAAGGCAGTAGCATCAGGTTCGGCGGTTGACCTGGAATGTGACCGGGTTGCCGGGTCTGATGTAGGTGCGGGACACTATCCATCAACAGTTTTCCGTAAGGATGGGCCGGTTTAGAAAAAAACTGCGCGGCACTGCTAAGTTCCACGATCTGTCCTGCATACATCAGCGCGACACGATCGGCGATTTCGCTGGATGTGGCGATGTCGTGAGTAATCAGCATGAAGCTGGTGCCTAGTTCCCGCTTGATGCGTTTCAATCGATTCATGATGCCGGCCTGCGTCAGAACGTCCAACGCCGAAGTCGGCTCGTCCATGATCACCAGTTCCGGCTCCGCGACCAAGGCCATCGCCAGCACTACCCGTTGGCGCATGCCTCCGGAAAGTTCGAAAGGATAGCGCTTCAGAAAATCGCCGGAGACGCCTACCAGCTCGAACACTTCACCGGCACGGGCCATAGCTTTATTTCGGGACCAGCCGCGATGCACCCACAACGGTTCGGCAACTTGCTCGCCGACTCGCACGACCGGATTCAAGGCGTTCATCGAAGCCTGCATCACTAGAGAAATACGCAGCCATTGAACGTCCCTGCGAAAGTGCTCGGGATTTAGGGCCATGATGTCGACACCGTCAAGCAGCACTCGGCCCGAATATTGATAGACATTGCGCGGCAGTACCCGCAACAGGGCCTTGGCCAACGAGCTTTTGCCACAGCCCGACTCGCCAAGCACCACTAGCGCTTCATTACGCCGGATTTCGAAGTTCAAGCCGTCTACTGCAGTGACGACGCCGCGTTCGGTTTGATAGGCAAGCCTCAGATCTTCTACTTTGAGCAGGGGTTCTGTCATCATTAGATCCGCCGTAGCCTGGGGTTGAACACGCGATCCAGCGCAAAACCGAGCAAGGCAAAACCCAGACCTGTCAGCATCAGCAGCAAAGCCGGAGCCAGCACCCAATAATAATAGTGATTGTACAGAGCGCTTTCGTTTTGCGCGTCATTGAGCACCTTGCCCCAAGTCGGCAGCACCGGATCGCCGAGCCCTAGCACCGCCAACGAGGCCTCCAGAAAAACGAAGGCCGGGATCAGCGTTACGAAGGTAGGAATCAGCACCGGCAGAATGCGCGGGACCAAGTAATGCAAAATGATGCGGCTATCGCTGGCGCCGTAGGCTTGCGCGGCCTGAATGTACGGAGACTCGCGTATCGGCAGCAGCATTGCCCGGTACATTTTGGCGCTGGCGCTGAAGATGCCGAGCAGCACCACGACGCCCAGCATTAGCCAAATGCTGGTTGAATAGAGCGTTCCGACCATGACCAGTATCGGCAAAAGCGGTAAAATCATGTTGATTTCGGTGAGTCGTTGGATGGTGGCATCGAGGCGCCCGCCGAACCAGACGCCGGCCGCTGCGATCACTAAGGTCGTCAGCGTCGTGCCGACAGCCGCCAAGAGGCCGAAAGCCAGCGCGATCGGCGTACCCCACAGCAGCGCGAGTAGCAAATCGCGGCGCTGATGATCAGTACCGGCGAGGCCGTGAACGCGCCCATAAACAACCAGTTCGGCGGTGATTTCGGCGGCTTCGTCGAATAATACGGCATCCAAGACCAGCGTGTAGCGTCCGGACAAAACTTCAGGGGAATCGGTATCGGGCCGCGCCAGCAAACCCACATGGGGGAGTTGGCCCAGACGGCGTTCCAATGCCCAATCCTGGGATAGCGAAAAACGGTCGTTGGCCGTGATACGACGTCCTCCTAAGGGTATTTCGCGCCCGTCGGGGGTATGCCAAGTCAGTCGGGCAAAGGGTTCCCGGGTGTGCTTTTCCGACTTCAGAAACAAGTTGATTTCACTCGGAAACGCGGAAAAATCATAGTCGAAATGTAAGGGTATTCTCAAGCGTCGACCGCCGGAGAAAGTCACCGATTCGGTTTCGGCGTCATGGCTGGAAATAATCAACGTTTTAGGCTTATTACCGCCTTTCAGTCGATCCAGCCATACCGGTTCGGCATTTCGCGGATGCATGCGCCAATAGTCGCCTCCGCGCCAACGATCGAGGGCTTCGTCATAGGGTATTGCGATAACCGTAACAATCGATAAACCGACTAAACAGAAAATGATCGCCATGCCGAGTAACGCGGAAGGATAACGGCGCAGTTCCCACAGTCGTTCGCTCCAGTATCTCATCGGGAGGCTCCAATACGTACGCGCGGATCGACGATGCCGTACACGATGTCCAGCACCAGGATGGAGAAGGCCAGCAAATATGCGAAGATCACCACCGAACCGATGATGACCGGCGTATCATGATGGCCGATAGCTTGAAAGATCAAAGTGCCGAGACCCGGCCAACTGAAGGTTCGTTCTAAAATGATTGCGCCGCTCCACATGCTGATCAGCATTAGCATGAAACTAGTAATGACCGGCGCGAGCGTCGGCCGCAAGATATAGCGACGCTCGATCATCCGGGAAGGCAGGCCTTTTGCTCTGGCCATTTCCACGTAATCTTCGCTGGAGTGAATTAAAAAGAAGGTTCGCCAGGAATAGATTGAAATGAAAATTTGCGACAGCAGCATGGCCAGAACCGGCAAAGCCATGTGTTTCAACACACTGAGCGTATAGTTCCAATTGTTTTCCGGCGGCGGTGCTTGCACCATGCCGCCGGCAGGCAGAATCGGTAAAAGGAAAGCAAAGCATAGAATCAAAAAGATGCCATAAAACCAAGCCGGTGCCGCTGAAGTCGGAGCCAAAACAATGACGATGCGATCCATGAAACTGCCGTAGTGCCGGGACAGCCATAAGGCGATATAGACGGACAAGAAAAAAATCAACAGATTGGCCGTGCCGAACAGCAGCAAGGTGGCCGGCAAGCGCTCGAGGATGATGGCATGGACTTCGCGCGAGCCCTTGTCGCTGTGCATCTGTTCGGCGCGCCCTAGATCTAGGCGCATCGCGCGGTAAAGATAACTGAAACTACGCAGCAGAAAAGGTCGGTCCAGGTTAAGTCTTTGAACTTCCAAGTCTACGCGGCGTTGTATCAGTTGATTACGCTCCGCGCTGTCGAGTTCGCGGAAAGACAAGTCGCCGCGCACGGCTTCGGAAATTTCGCTACGGATTTGCACCAGGCGCAATTCGTCCACGCGCCCTCCCATGTTGGCAATCAATATGGTGAGATAGACGCCGATCAAAACCATTAGCACCAACGCAATAATGCGTTTGCCGGTCAACAACAGCATCAGTTTGAGATCGCGAAGCAATCCCTCAGCTTTCTTCGGAATACTTGGGTCTTGGCTAAGTTTCATGGTTCGATACCTTCGGGAATCGATTCGTCGGCGGGTAAGGTTGCGAAGCCGTGAGAGGCGAACGACGGCAGCGCGATACGGTTGGATTTAACCGCCAGTTCCAGACTATTGGCGCCAGCACCGAGTCGAGAAATTTGCCTTGTCGTCAAAGTCACTCGCCAAATGCCGTTCTCGGACGGTTCAGCCTTACCTTTAAGCGAAAGTTTGCCATCGCCGTCAAACAATAAAAAGATGACTTCGTCGATGGCGTCCTGCGGATAGGGCTTTCCTTGAAATGTGACTTGCAAGTCGAATGTCGCAGGCTGACCGGCTTTAACGAGGATCGGACCGCCCATGACTAATTCGGGGATTTCCGGTTGAGCGAAGCGCAGCCATTTGTCGGCGGGGTCCGGAAAATCTTCGTTACGGCGCAGCACGATGCTGCCTTCGAGCGGATGCACCGAATGCAGATAAAAAGGCCCATTGCCGATCCAAAAATGACCGCGTTCGGCATACCAGTCGCTTAGTGCTTTGTAACGCGTTTCTACTTCGTCGGGACTCAAGTAGTGTTTCAGCAGCGAGGTAAAAGGAATAAAACCTTCAAGCCTAGCCGACTCGAGCAATTGTTGCATGATCGGCAAGCTAGGGCCGGACACCAGGCTCAACCAGTCGATTTGCAGATGGTCGGCTTTGTGCGAGGAAAAGGCCAGACGCTCGTTTTGTTCGGCTAAAATGCCCAGAGCCAAGGTATGCCAAGGTAAGACGCTAGGGCTCTTGTCGGCAACCGTAACCTCGGCGTCGGGATGGATTTGATCGCTATAGATGTCGATGATCAGCGGTTGTTTCGAGACGATACGCCATCCACGGAAATGACCCTGAAAGGATTCGAAATTGGGCACATGGGCGCTGTCGTATAACGGACTATTCGGATCGGCCCGTTCGAAGCTAAGAATCCAAGGCAGCAGTAAGTCGGCCAGGGATAACGTAGTTCCGTCATGCCAGCGCCGTTGCCAATAATCATCTTTATATCGAATACGAATGCGGCCGCGTGCCTCAAGGCCATCGGGGTATTTTTCGGCGACCGTGATGAAGCGCATGTCATGACTATTCCAGTCAATCCAGGCATTGCCGGGAACGTTTATGGTTTCGGCTCGGTGTATCGTCAGCCAATCGTGACTGATGATCAATGGTACGCCATATTGGACTGTGACGTCGGCCGACTGGATATGCTGGGGCCAATACAGACCGGTAAATGGGTCCGGCAACAAAGGCGGGTCTTGCAGGGCGCGGATGATTTTTTGGTCGAAGATCCAGTTACTGCCGGCGACTGGATTCCAAGGTTCGGTTAACAAGCCGGGCGAGCCGATGACCATGTTTCCGCCGACTTGATCGTCGAATCGTAAGGTATAGGGCCACAGTGCAGAGGCGGAAACACCGCCGGCTAGATCGACCGCCAATCTCACATTATGAGCCCGGGGCCAGGCATTGATTTGATCCACCAGCCATACCCGTACAGAATCTTCCAGCGCTAATTGCAATGCCCGGCTCATTAAAGCCCGACGCTCAGGCCAAGTGCGGTAATCGCGGCGTTGCAAACGATCGGCAATCTCGTCGAATTCGGCCGAAGGGCGATAAGCCTGCCATAAAGGGTCGGCGCGGCCTTTGGAGGTGTAATAGTAGCTGAAATTATCGGTTAGATCGCGCTCGATCCGGCTGGCAACCCAACCGCCAGTGTACAGATGCCAATGGCCGGCATGGGGATCGCCGGCAAGCCAAATGCGTGAAGCTTCGCCGGCGGTGCGATAGAGGTAGCTGATTTCGAACCCGAGATTCTCGAGCAGCGCGCCAATATAGTCGCCGATATTTTTGCGTGCATCTTCGGTTCGGATCAATAGACGCAAACGTACCGGCCGGTCTTGATACCACCAGCGGCCTTGTTCGAATTGAGCGCCCAAAGACTGCATTTCCCTATCGATGATGTGTTTGGCGGCTTCGGGATCGTGTTGATAACGCAGTTCTAAAGCTCTGGCAACGTCGGCCAAATGCGCATAGTCCGGAAATGCGGTGCTCAGTGGGAGAAAACGTGGGACAGCCAATCCGCCGTAGATTTCTTCGGCAATATAGCGGCGGTTGATCAGTTGATTGAGGGCTTCGCGTATCGCCGGAACATGAAAGGGATTGAGTTCGCCATTGGCGAAATGCGGACCTGTCGGATTGAGGGTCAGTTCCACCGAGCTGCCGTAGGAAATATCGTAGTCGGCGTTTTTCGAATCGCGAAGACGCTGAAAAACCGTGGTGCTGGTGATAGCCTGCGTGAAAATATGATGGCTGCCGCTTTCGATCAGGTTGACCACCTGTCCGATATCACCTTGCTGGGTAAAGACGATCTGGTCGACCAAGGCGCCGCGGCGACCATCGTTTTGTCGTTCTTCGGAAGATTGCCGACCGGTTTCGACGAAGGCTGGTGCCGAGTCCTCGTTTTTCCAGTAAAAAATGAAAATAAGCGCCGTGAGAACCGATAGGGCAATCGTGGCAAGAACGGGTTTGTTCATGTGCTGCTCGCATCGGTAAAGTGGATGGAAAGCATTCGTTTGACACGGAGATTGTGCATGTCGGGCATGCTATGATTTAAAAAAAGCGATGTCAAACAGCTAATCCAGCTATAACGAATAAAGCAAATCTAACGTAAGAAATCTTGCACTTCTTCCTGCGTCGGTAATCCGGGTCTGGCACCGGTCTTGGTACAACATAGCGCACCGGCCGCGCTGGCATAATTCAAAATATCCGGCCAGTCTTGACCTGCGGCCAATGCGGCGGCGAATGCGCCGTGAAAAGCGTCGCCGGCACCTGTGCTATCGATCGCGATCACAGGATAGGCCGGCAGCTCGCCTTGTTCATTACGGCGTTTCCAAATCAAGCCGTTTTCGCCCAAGGTGATCACGACAGCCGGTGATATTTCCGCCAGTCGACTCAATGCGGCGGGTATGCCCCCGGCGTATTGCAGCGCAAATTTTTCCGAAGCAACCAAGTAATCCGATAAGTCCAATAAGCCGATGCTGCCCTCGTGTACCGAGCCTGCGTCGAGCACGGTCGGAATACCGTTGTATCTTGCATAGCGCGCCAGTTGTAAGGAAATATTCGGTTCGTGACCGTCAAACAGCATAACCTTGGTTTCGATGTTCGAATAATCGATCGCACCGGCGGGCAAGGGTTGGGTTGCGCCTTTGTAATTGATCAGTGCGCGTCGGCCGTCGGGTTTGACCAGTATTGCAGACAGTGGTGTCGGTGCCTTGCCTCTAAAAACAAAACGGGTTTCGACGCCATCATCGAGCAATTCTTGCCAATGTTTGTTACCGAATAAGTCATCGCCTAAATAACCGGCAAAAGCCGCATTGAAACCGAGCCGAGCAACCGTTATCGCGGCATTAGCGGCAGGCCCTCCACCGCAGCCGGCAAAGCGATCGGCAAACACTTTTTCATCGGCGCCGGGGTGAACCGGTACCGAAAGAATAAGGTCATAAGTGGCTTGTCCTACGCAAAGGACATCGATATTCGTCGTAGGCTGATTCATAAAGCGGAATAAATGCAAGTCGTTACTGAGACAAGTGTAATGCAGTTTACGATAATTCGATTAAAAACATCCAAATGGATGTATCCGTCGAGACTCGGATCGCGGGCCCCTGTCATTCTATACGTCAATAACGAAATTGGACATGCGGGAAATATCACACGTCAAAACTGTTAGCGGTTTTGGCTAGATTATCCAAGTAATTAACAATTAAATCTAAAAAGAGCATTTGGGGCTTTACCAAGCTGGTGAAAATGTTGTAAATCCTTCACGCTTCGACTTGACTCGGCACGAACGGTTTACACCATTGCCAACTACTCTTTGTTAGGTTACACCCATCGTAGATTGAAATTCGGCACCGGGGTGCCCGTCAAAGGACGCCGTTAATACATGCATTGTAGCAAAACCTTTTCCGATCACACCGGCGCCTCTTTAAGCATCGAACCATCGCCCAAATTTGAAATGCGAAAGGTATAAAACGTGTATCTTGCTTTGATCGTTTTGCAAGTCCCAATAAAACCAGGTTTTATGCCATAATAGCGTGTTTGTTTTCATCATATTTTCGCCGGTTAAAGCCATGTCAGACAGAAAAATTCTTGTTACCAGTGCCCTACCTTATGCCAATGGTCCGATTCATTTAGGACACATGGTCGAATATATTCAAACCGATATTTGGGTACGGTTTCAGAAACAACGGCATCAGCAATGCTATTTTGTCTGTGCCGACGATACGCACGGCACCCCGATCATGCTTAGGGCTGACAGCGAAGGCATCACACCCGAACAATTAATTGCCCGCTCCGCCGAAGAGCATTTGGCCGATTTTACCGAATTCGGCGTTGCGTTCGACAATTTTCATAGTACGCACTCTGCAGAAAACAAGTCGCTCGCCGAGTTGATCTACAAGCGTTTGCGCGAGGGTGGACATATCTCATCGCGTAGCATTACGCAGGCTTTTGATCCGGTCAAAAACATGTTTTTACCTGATCGCTTCATTAAAGGCGATTGTCCGAAATGCGGTGCAAAGGATCAGTACGGTGACAGCTGTGAGACGTGCGGCGCGACCTATTCGCCGACTGAATTGAAAAATGCCGTATCGGTCGTTTCCGGCGAAAAACCGATCGAAAAAGAATCGCTACATTATTTCTTCAAGTTACCGGATTTTGAGAACATGTTGCGAGAATGGATAGCCGAAGGCCATTTACAGAATGAAGTCGGCAACAAAATGAACGAATGGCTCGAAAATGGTCTGCAGGAATGGGATATCTCGCGCGATGCGCCTTATTTCGGCTTCGAAATACCGGATGCGCCAGGCAAATATTTCTATGTCTGGCTCGATGCGCCGATCGGATACATGGCTAGTTTTAAAAATCTATGCGAGCGCGAGGAAGACTTGAATTTCGACGATTTTTGGGCCGAGGAAAGCGATGCCGAGTTGTATCATTTCATCGGCAAGGACATCATTTATTTTCACGCCTTGTTCTGGCCGGCAATGTTGAAAGGGTCAGGCTTTAGAACACCGAGCGCAATCTTCGCGCACGGTTTTTTGACAGTGAATGGCGAAAAGATGTCTAAATCGCGCGGCACTTTCATTAAGGCGCGCACTTATCTTGATCACCTGAATCCAGAGTATCTGCGGTATTATTTTGCAGCGAAACTCGGTTCCGGCGTCGACGATATCGATTTAAACTTCGACGATTTTACCCAGCGCGTTAATTCCGACCTAGTCGGTAAGGTCGTCAATATAGCCAGCCGTTGCGCCGGTTTTATTCATAAACGTTTTGACGGTTTGCTCTCGAAACATTGCGTGGAGCCAGACCTGTTCGATCATTTCATCGAGGCTAATGAAGGCATTGCACGGTGTTATGAAGCGCGCGAATTCGGCAAGGCAATGCGCGAAATCATGGCACTCGCAGATCGGGCCAATCAGTATATCGACGAGAAAAAACCCTGGCTGATCGCGAAAGAGGAAGGCCGCGACGAGGAGCTGCATGAAATTTGCTCGATGGGCATCAACTTGTTTAGATTATTGATTGTCTATTTAAAACCGGTAGTGCCGGCAATGGCGCATCAAGCCGAGATTTTTCTGAACTTGGAACCGGAGGCTTGGCCGGATAAGGCCGAGCCGTTGCTTGATCATCAGATCGACGTGTTCCGGCCGCTAATGATCCGGGTCGATTCTGACAAGATCGCTGCGGTAGTTGAAGCCTCAAAGGAAAACTTGCAAAAATTCGAGGAGCCGAAACCGAAACGTTTCGACCCGATCGCCGAGGCGATTGAGTTCGACGATTTTGCCAAACTGGATCTTCGCATCGCGTGCATCGTCAATGCCGAACATGTCGAAGGCGCGGACAAGTTGTTGCAATTGACCGTCGATATCGGCGATGAAACACGTAATATCTTTGCCGGCATCAAATCGGCCTATGCGCCGGAAGACCTAGTCGGCAAATTGACACTGGTCGTCGCCAATTTAAAACCGAGGAAAATGCGTTTCGGCTTATCCGAAGGCATGGTGCTGGCCGCCGGGCCCGGCGGCAAGGACATTTGGTTGCTGAGTCCGGATCAAGGAGCTGTGCCGGGTATGCGCGTCAAGTGACAGAATTCAAAGAATGAGGTCAAGTTCACCATTTCTGATAGCGAACAATCAATTGGCCGCTTGAAAGTCGGGTATAGTCAGGCAAAAAAATTGCCCGACACAAGCAGTGGATGGATACCCTGATCTTCCCTCACCTAGCATTAGGTGAGGGACGGCCGAGAATACCAAGTTACATTAAATGGCATCGAGGTCAAAAAGGCGAAAATATGCTGGTAGCCAAGCTCCAGCTTCGGTAACCTGTTCAGGAAGCTGGAGCTTGGGAAAGAGCGTGGTGCGGGTTGGCCGTTTTTAGCTTGATGCGCATGGGTTGTAAACCCCGTCCTGCTTAGTAGTGATTTGCATAGGCATAATAAGTCATTGAAATAACTTCTTATTCTAAGACGGCTTCTCGATCAAAAAAGAGTATTCAATCACGGTGGGATGACAAGGCCTCGGTAAGTGCCGATTGCAAGTCGTTATATTCAAAACTGAAGCCTAGTTCATTAATGAGTCTTAATGGCATGACGCGTTGGCTGCCAAGTACTAGTTCCGACATTTCACCGAGCAGTAACTTCAAAGCCCAAGCGGGAATCGGCAGTAAGGCAGGACGTTTCAAGTAGGCGGCCAGCGTTTCGGTGAACTCTCGATTGGTGACGGGGTTAGGTGCCGTAGCATTGTATGGGCCGCGCATCGATTCGTCGTTCAACATGGCGCATGCGATGTTGATCCAGTCTTGCCGGTGTATCCAAGACATCCATTGGTTGCCTGCGCCGATTCGGCCGCCCAGGCCAAGCTTGAAGGGTAGGAGCATACGTTGTAGCAGTCCCCCACCGTGACCTAGAACCAAACCCGTTCGTATTAAACAAACTCTGATATCGAGTTGCTCGGCTTGAAGCGCACTGTTTTCCCAAGCCGAGCATAATCGATGTGAAAAATCGTCTTTGGCGGGCGTCTCTTCATCGAGAACCGTGTCGCCTTGATTGCCGTAATAGCCAATCGCCGAACCGCTTATCAAGACTTCCGGTTTTATTGCCAATCGTTCCAGTGTTTCAAACAAACGATCCGTCAATAAGACGCGGCTATCCCATATAATACGTTTTTGCGCCTCGGTCCATCGTTTGTCGAAAATTGGCGCGCCGGCTAGATTAATGACTGCGTCGAATCGTTGGTCCGGAGTGATGTCTTCGAATTTGCCCAGGCCTTTTGTGCCGGGGCCGCAAATTAACGGAACGCGTTCGGGGTTCCGGCTAAGTACCGTAAGTTGGTGACCCTGACCGCTCAATTGTCTGGTCAAAAGAGTTCCGATAAAACCGGTGCCGCCTGTTAGTAATATACTTCGCATGGTCATATTTGCGGTTTTAATGGCAATGTTATTTTGTTCGGTAGCAAGGCGCGAAAACAGGCGCATAGCAAGCTATGTAACTGTTTTCGCAACACAGCTATCGGACAAAAGAACGCGTCAGAAAGCCGCAAATGTGGCCGTGCGAAGTATTTATTCATGACTCGGGCTCCGTAGTGAGAGTGGCAACAACAAATTTAGCCGGTTTGTTTATCGAGATTCCTCGACATGTTGATCGTCGTGTTCCTGTTTTACGGGTAGGAATGATAATAAACCATAAGCGATATGTGAAAGGCCGGCATAGAGAAAAAACAGTCGATAAGTATGATCGATCGGAATGTGATTGACGCGACCATAAAACTCGAGAGCACCACTCAACAAAATCAAAAAAAGACCGGCGGCTGTCAATTCTTTATAGCTTTGCTTCATGAAACAATAGGCGAACATCGATAATTCCGCTAGTACAATATAAATCATCATGATTTTGATGTTATTACTCAAAGGGCCGTAAAGGTCGGTATTGAGCTCGAAAAATGCTTGGTTAGTCGTAAAGGATAGGGTTGCTGCTGCGATACTGACGGCCAGAGAGACATAATAATTAGCTTCCAACGCATATTTGAAGCTGGTTAAGCTTTTTGTTGCAAAACTATTCATGAGATTATCCTTAGGGTTTCGTGAACAATAACTTCCTGGAGTTATTAGCTTTGTCGAGGGTTCGGTAAATCGCTTGGCAGGATGCCGTGAATACGTCCATGTAGGCTTGACGGCGGAATCTGATTGCCATGGATGACATGAATGCAGATTTTGCATTACGCCATGGATGGCGTGTATTAGAGCAACGCAGGGCAGAAAAATGCTCCTGCATTTTCTGCATTCGTTACATCCTTGTAACTCAGCAGTTGCCGAGGAGCAAAAATCTGCCCTGCCGCCGACACCTGCCAATCGAGTTACCAAACCTTCCATAAAAAAGGGAAATTATTTATCACCAAATCCTTAAAAAAAAGTCCACCTGAAAGAACCGAGCAGGAGGACTTTATAGAGGAGGACATTGTCAGCGGCTAGGTTGCCAGGCCGCTTTGACCGATATTGCTGCCGCCCGTTGTATCCGGCGTCACCGTGACAGGGGGTTGTTCGTCCTTGTCATCATCTTCCGGTACCGGAGGGGCAATTTTTTTGCCATTCATTAAATCATCGATTTGAAACTTATCGATGGTTTCCCACTGCATTAATGCATCAGCCATGTTATGGAGGATGTCCATGCGATCGGTGAGAATCTGTTTGGCACGCTCATAGTTTTTGTCGACAAGCGATCGAATTTCGTCGTCGATTAATCGCGCCATTTGTTCTGACATCGCTTTATTTTGCGGACCGAAATAGCCTTGATTCTGATCCGGTCCATAATCCATCGGTCCGAGGCGATCGGAGAGACCCCACTTAGTTACCATGTTGCGGGCCAATTGAGTGGCACGCTCGATGTCATTGGAAGCGCCGGTGGTTACTTTGTTCTTACCGTAAATGATTTCTTCGGCAACGCGGCCGCCGAATAGGCTGGCTATTTGGCTTTCCAACTTATCCCGGCTAGCGCTATAGGAATCCCGTTCCGGTAGGAACATCGTGATGCCTAATGCACCGCCACGGGGCATAATGCTAACTTTATAAACCGGATCGTGCTCCGGAACGACACGGCCGACGATGGCATGACCGGCTTCATGATAGGCTGTCATCAACTTATCTTCTTCGCGCATCATCATGCTTCTTCTTTCGGCACCCATGAGCATCTTGTCGCGGGCTTTGTCGAGATCTTCCATGTTCACTTCGCGTTTGTTTTTACGCGCCGCAAATAAAGCCGCTTCGTTGATCAGATTCGCGAGTTCCGCGCCGGAAAAGCCGGGCGTGCCTCGGGCCAGGTCGTTGATGTTGACATCTGCAGCTTGCGGTACTTTTTTGATATGTACACCGAGAATCTGCTCGCGTCCTTTAATATCGGGTAAGCCAACCGTGACTTGTCGGTCGAATCGGCCGGGTCTCAGCAAGGCTTTATCAAGTACATCGGCGCGGTTGGTCGCGGCGATAACGATGATACCTTCGTTGCCGTTGAAGCCGTCCATTTCCACAAGCAATTGGTTCAAAGTTTGTTCGCGTTCGTCATTGCCGCCGCCCATGCCGTTGCCGCGATGACGGCCGACCGCATCGATCTCGTCGATGAAGATGATGCACGGCGCGCGTTTCTTGGCTTGTTCGAACATATCGCGAACGCGAGAAGCACCGACACCGACAAACATTTCAACGAAATCCGAACCGGATATCGAAAAGAACGGCACACCCGCTTCACCTGCAATGGCTCGAGCCAGCAGCGTTTTACCGGTTCCCGGAGGACCGACCATCAAAACGCCACGCGGTATCTGACCGCCGAGGAATTCGTATTTGGCGGGGTCTCTCAGAAAATCGACCATCTCGACGACGTCTTCCTTGGCTTCTTCAACGCCGGCAACATCAGTGAATTTGACCTTAATTTGGTTTTCCTCAAGCAACTTCGCCTTGCTTTTACCGAAATTCATCTGGCCGCCCATACCGCCGCCTTGCTGTCTTCGGAAGAAATAAACCCAGACTGCGATCAACAGTAACATGGGTGCCCATGAGATAAATATCTGCATCAGCATCGATTGTTTCGGCGGTGATGTGACTTTGATTTTGACGCCGTATTCCAACAATTCGTCGATCATCTTGGCATCGTTAGGGTTATAGGTCATAAACCTTTCCCCGTTACGCCGGCGACCATTGATTTCCTCGCCGTTAATCGTGACTTCAGCAACGACGCCGGCCCGTATGTCTTCGATAAAGTCAGAGTATGACAAGGCATAGTTACTGTCGTTTTGCGGGCTCATTCGGCTAAATGCCGTGAATAGCGTAAGCCCTACCGCTATCCAGATGACGATTTTAAGTGCATTTGATTTCATTTAAATTTACTCCTCTTTAGAGATGTATGAGGATATCATTCTTCTTTCGAAAAATACCTGAAGAAATCTGATTTCGGTTCCAATAACAGAGTATCTTGAGTATTTTCGAACGATTTTTGATAGTCGTTCAAGCTTCGCTGGAATGCATAAAACTCTTCATTTTTGCCATGGCTGACCGCATAGATCTCGGCCGACTTGACATCGCCACGTCCTCGTATTTGTTCGGCTTCACGATAAGCGTTGGCCAAAATAATTTCACGTTACTTATCGGCCTGCTCGCTAATTTGTTCTGCAAGTTCCGCGCCTTGTAAGCGGGTTCCCTAGCGCCTTTTTACGTTCGGCTTCCATTCAGCGAAATACCGAACTGCTGACTTCGTCGGGCAAATCTTTCGCTAGATGCCTATATCGACCAACTCGATGCCGTATTGTTCAGCGACCGGTCTTAATTTGGTTATGTTTACGTTGGCGATCCATTTGCATGCTAAACAAATCATCTGGTTTAACCGGGCTCAAGAAAATCGACTAGATCACTGCTGAATTTATTTTTTAATTTCAATAGCGCGCTGTTCTGAATTTGCCTGACCCGTTCCCGCGTTAACGACATCCGGTCGGCAATGTCTTGCAGCGTCATTTCGGTATCGCTGTCGAGTCCGAAGCGGCAATTAATGATGTCGGCTTCGCGTTCGGGCAGGGTTTGGATAGCCTTCCTCAAGCAGTTTTTCAATGCCGAATTAGCCAATATATTAATCGGTTGCGGAAAATGGTTCTGCTCCATCGAATCGACGATCGCCGGTAAATCTTCATCATCATTGATATTGTTATCGAGCGAAATGGTCGGTTGATAATTATTGACGATGGCTTTGATTTCCTCTTCGGGCAAGGCGCAGATTTCGGCTAGTGTTTTATTGGTTGGCCATTGGTTGTGTTTGACCAGATAATCGTTCATCGTTTCGAACACCGCGGCCGCTTTTGCCGCGATGTTGTAAGGCAGGCGGACCATTTTTTCCTGTCTCACCATGCCTCGAGTGATGCTTTGCTTGATCCAATAAATCGCATAAGTAGAAAAGCGCACCGAGCGTCGCCAATCGTAACGGTCAACCGCCTTAATCAACCCTACTGTTCCGTCTTGAATTAAATCGGTAAACGGCACCGAGGAATGATGATATTGACGAGCAATGAACGTGACTAGCCTAAGGTTGCCGCTGATCATCGCACGTCTTGAGGAAATCATTCGTTGTTGCTCGATCGACGCGGATTTCAGCAATTCCAAGTCATCACCGTTGAGTGCTCGATCCTTGAGCCGGCAAGTTAAGACCTTGACGATTTGTTGCAGGAAATTAGGTAAAAGATGAAGATCGTCCAGTAATTGTCTGCATTCGGTAAATACGGTACTTGAATGCGGGTTACCTTTGGCGTCGATCACTTGCTGAAAACACTCCAATAACTTGCTTGCGAGCTGTTTAGCGGTATCCTGTGCAGCATTGTCCTTTTGTACAGGTTCGAGACTGTTTTTTCTGATAAGTTCGGATAAGTCGATACCATCGCCGATAGCGCTAATAAATTCGCCGGCAACAACCGACAGTCCCGAATCCGAATAAATCATCAAACGCGATAAATTTAAGCGACTTTGTTCCATTTGTTGAGCTAGCGAGGTTAATTCCTCGGGAGTCAAAACCGATGCATTTTGCTGATGGATCAATAACTCGTCGCCTCCATTCTGCATGAATGTCATTGCATCATTCGATGAGGACAGCACTTCGGTTTCCGCAAATAATTCGGCATCGACAGGTTCCGATTCGATTTCATCGGAATCGTTGTTTAGGGTGTCGATTTGCGGTTGCCTTGAATGCATTAGTTCCGTTTCAAAGGAGGTTTCCTTATAAAAGCCTCGAAAACTGCCGGAACGGTACTGATTGTTTAGCACTGAATAGTTCATTTGGGTCATAGTGGATTGCCCCTTACCAGGTAACTGGTTATATACCCTGAGTAAATACTTTGTTAAATCAACTAAAGCTTGGATTAAACATTACTCCTGAGTACAATGTTTGTCAAACATTAATCATAAACAAAACCTGTGCATAAATGTATACAATAAAAACCGTGACCTCGCTCACAGGCATAAACACAGAAACACTTAGAGCTTGGGAAAGGCGCTACGGAACTGTTAATCCCGTTAGGGACAGCAAAGGCCGGCGTCTTTATACTCAGCAAGATGTCGAACGTTTGACGCTGTTGCTGGCAGCCACTCAGCAAGGTTTTACGATTAGCAAAATCGCAGATTTGAGTAACGATGAGTTACAGAATCTGTTGAACGCCAACCGAAATGCGCCTAATGCCAATCAGGAATTGTTTTTTGTGCGGATTGTCGATGCTCTGTTGCAGTTTCGCATGGATGTTTGCGAAGACTTGCTTAGGAGAGCGCTGATCGCAATGGACCCCCTCAGCTATGCCCGGGAGGTTCTTTTGCCGACTCTGGAAAAAGTCGGTAATCTTTGGCATGAAGGTAAATTGACAATTGCTCAAGAGCATTTATTTTCCGCCTGTGTTAAACGAATCGTGTTAAGTATGGTGAATCACGAACAGCCATTTTCCGGAACCAATCCCGGTGTGATGTTTGCAACCATGACCGGAGAACATCACGAATTTGGCATATTGCTGAGCTGTTGGTTAGCCGCTAGCCAGCGATGTAAATGCTATTACATTGGTCCCGATTTGCCGTGGGAAGACTTGTTAAACGCCGGAAACCGGCTCAAGCCTTCTGTTATCGTGATGAGTTTTGCTAATACCCCGCCTGAACAAGCTATGATTCAAAACTTAAATAATCTGTCCGAAGCGTTGCCGAAAGATATCCAGTTATGGGTCGGCGGTACCGGTGCATACTATTTGTTCAAGTCGAATCAACTGCCGGAAAGGTCGGTTTTTACCGCTAGTCTTGACGACTTTTACCATCGAATCGGTCGTATGATTGAAAGTTGTACGCTCTCTCGGCCGTATTAGCGATTCTCGATTGATTTAAGCTCTGACTTTTCAATACATGAAAAGTTCTTAATTTCTTATGGATTCAGTAGGTTTTTTTAATTTACTCGTTCAAATGACATGAAGACGAGGTTTTTATTGCATTCACGGTAAATGGCTTTCATAATTGAATGCTTATTTAACACAGAACTATTGCCTGTTATTTTTTATTTCGATGATCAGATTCTCTTTTGCTCACCCAATCCCAATGCAAGCTTGTTTTGGTCGTATAACGTCCGAACGGTTGGTTTATCGCCCGAGGCCGTGCGCAGTTGTTTCGGAGTGTAGAGGTCGTTTTATCAAATACAAGGTATTAAATGTCTTTAATAATCAAAAATATATTTAAAATGGGTAGCCGAATAATAATGTGAAAAGGGCCCGGACGGGCCCTTTTTTTTGGCTTAACGTTTTCACAGTCCCGTTTAAGGGACCCATTTAGGGAGGACAGCAATGAACGAAGAAATCAGTCATTTGGTCGAACGTCTTAACGAAGCTGAAAATGAAGATCAAAAAACTGTATTTGAACAAGCCATAGAAGAACTAGAAAGTACCGAATTGGCATTATTGTTGGAATCCCTGCCCTTGCATCAACGTTTGGAACGTTGGCAGCAGGTTCCTGTCGAAGATCGTGTCGATGTTTTGGTCGCCATGCGTTCCGAGCCCAGACAGACGATCATCGAAAGCTTCGAAGAATCGGAATTGCAGAGTTTGCTGAGCGGCTTACATGCTGAGGATTTGATCGAGCTGGCGGAAACATTGCCGGAATCGGTGATCGATACGGCGCTTGGTAATATGGATGCCAGTCAGCGCAAGCATTATCAGTTGTCGGCGCAATATGATGATGAACGAATCGGCCGCTATGTCGATCACGAGTTATTGATTTTGCCAAGGACGGCAAGGGTTAGACAGGCAATGCGCTTGATCCGCAAAAATCTGCCCGAGTACACCGATTGCATTTATCTGATTCAGCGTAATGGTGCTTTCGTCGGCACCGTTCTCGTTCATAAATTGTATGCTGCAGACCCTCTTACACCATTGATCGAATTATGCATTGACGATCCTGTTACTGTATCGGCGGATAATTATTTAACCGATGCTGCGGAAAAGATGGAACATTCGGGGCTAACTGCATTGCCGGTCATCGATGCCAATCAACTCTTATTAGGTAGAATTACCTTGCGCTTGGCTTTGGAAATTACTCGCGAAGAATATGAAAGCCAATTGATGGCAACCGCGGGTATGGATGAAGACGAAGATTTATTTGCTCCAGTGATTCGTAGCTCCAAACGCCGAGCGACCTGGTTAGGAATCAATTTGTTAACGGCTTTTCTGGCCTCTTGGTCCATCGACTTATTTGAAGGTACATTACAGCAAATCGTTGCATTAGCGGTATTGATGCCGATTGTCGCATCGATGGGCGGGATTGCCGGCAGTCAGACCTTGACTTTGATCATCAGAGGCATCGCGTTAGGTCAAATCAGCAAGGGGAATTTTAAGCCGCTTTTGATTAAAGAAGTTAGCGTCGGCATACTCAATGGCTTGTTATGGGCTTTAGTGATCGGCGTAATTGCAGGCATTTGGTTCGGTAGTCTGTCAATCGGTTCGGTGATTGCGGCCGCGATTGTCGTGAATATTATCATTGCAGCTTTCGCAGGCGTCGTAATACCATTGGTCTTGGACACGCTCGATATTGACCCGGCCTTATCCGGTTCGGTCATACTGACAACCGTGACCGATGTTGTCGGTTTTGTTGCTTTTTTGGGTTTGGGGACCTTTTTTTTGTTGTGATAATCATTAGACTCTTTGCTACTCAAATGATGATGCCCTCGAATCAACGACGAAAGTTGAAGTTCGATAGGAATAGAGAGGCCTCAATGCTGTCATAATTCAAACCGACAATAGAAAAATTGTGCCGCTTCTTTATGCTCATCGCATTACGAAACTCGGTTTGCTAAGGGCATAGTCGTATTTTTACAGGAGAAGGCTGATGACCGCACCTCGTTTTTTTACGCCCGAATTGAGTCAAAAACTGGATGGCTTATCCGAATTAGCCTTGGATTGTAATTTTTCCTGGAGTCACCGGGCCGACGAAATCTGGCATAGATTGAATGGCTCCTTATGGGAGCAATCTCATAATCCATGGCTAGTGTTGCAAGCCTGTTCGGCGAGTTTGTTGCAAGAGCTAGCCAATAATGAACAATTTTGCCAAAAACTGCAGAGCATCGTAGCAGAGCATCGCGCCTCGCTGGCCGAGCCCCGTTGGTACCAGAACGAACTCGAACAAAGCACTAAGCTAACGCAAATCGCCTATTTCAGCATGGAGTTCGGCCTTAGCGAAGCCTTGCCGATTTATTCCGGCGGCCTAGGTTTATTGGCCGGCGATCATTTAAAGGCCGCCAATGATTTGGGCATTCCCCTCGTGGGTGTTGGCTTGTTGTATCAAAACGGCTATTTTCGTCAAGCTTTCGACGATGACGGCAATCAAATTGCGCTATATCCCAATGCCGATACCGGTGATTTACCGATTTGTCCGGTTCGCAAGGATAACGGCGAATGGTTGCGGATAAAACTCAATACACCGTCGAAATTGTGGGTTAGGGTGTGGCAAGCGCAAATCGGTCGAATTACGCTTTATCTACTGGACAGTAACGATCCGGTCAATCATCCGGTCGATCGTTGTATTACCAGCGAGTTGTACGGCGGCGGGCTCGAAATCCGTTTGGCACAAGAAATTTTATTGGGCATCGGTGGCTGGCGAGTGTTGAGGGCTTTAGGTATTAAGCCTGAAGTTTGTCATTTGAATGAGGGGCACGCGGCATTTTTAGTACTGGAGAGAGCCCGCGATTTAATGAAAGAAACCGGGCTGGACTTTAAAACCGCACTGACCATTACGCGGGCCGGTAATCTGTTTACCACGCATACGCCGGTCGAAGCCGGCTTCGACCGTTTCAGTCCGGAATTGATCGGAAAACGGCTCGGCAATTACGCGCAAAAACTCGATATCGATATCGAAACTTTATTGAATCTCGGCCGCAATCCGGATTTAAAAACCTACGATAAATCGTTCAACATGACTTATCTGGCTATTCACGGCAGCGCTGCGGTTAATGGCGTGAGCCGCTTGCATGGCGAGGTCAGTCGACGTATTTTCAGCCCTTTGTTTCCGAATTGGCCGGCGGAAGAAATACCGATCGACCATATCACCAATGGTGTCTATGTTCCGGCATGGGATTCGCAGGAAGCCGACGAATTATGGACCGGTTTGTGCGGCAAAAACCGCTGGGTTTGCGAATACGGCGATTTGCCGGAACAATTCCAGCGGGTCACGGATGAACAGTTATGGAATCTGCGTGCGCAAAACCGCAAATGTTTGGTCGAGTTCGTCCGGGATGAATACAACCGGGAGCTCGATGTTCAAGGCAATATCTCGAAAACCGAGCGCAAAGATCAAGTGCTTCGCTTATTCGACCCTAATGTCATGATTATCGGCTTTGCCCGCCGTTTTGCAACTTATAAGCGCCCTAACCTGCTGTTGACCGACCCCGATCGTTTGGCCGCGTTATTAACCAATCCCAATCGGCCGGTACAATTGGTTATCTCGGGTAAAGCTCACCCGGCCGATTTGCCTGGTCAAGTGTTGATCCGAGCTTGGCATGAATTTATCCGTCGGCCTGAAATCAGGGAGCGTGCAATTTTTTTGAGCGATTACGATATGATTACCGCCGAATATTTGGTTCAAGGGGTCGACCTTTGGATCAACACGCCAAGACGTCCTTGGGAGGCTTGCGGAACCAGCGGCATGAAAATTCTGGTTAACGGCGGCTTGAATCTATCCGAACTCGACGGCTGGTGGGCAGAAGCGTATCGCCCCGAAGTCGGCTGGTCATTGAACGGGCAAGAGGTCGAACAAGCCGATCATGAACAAGCCGGCATACTTTACCGACTGCTCGAACAGGAAATAGTGCCGATGTTTTATGAGCGTGATCAAAAGGGCTTGCCGCGCCGCTGGCTAGCTATCATGCGGGAAAGCATGGCGACGCTGACGCCTTATTTTTCGGCCAATCGCATGGTCAGGGAGTATACGTCCAAGTTTTATTTACCTCTAGCCGAAAGTTATTGCAAAAGGTTGGACGGAAATATGCAGCCGGGTAAGCAGCTGATCGAATGGTTGAAACGCATCGATGATCTTTGGGCTAAAATCCATGTCGATAATGTGGTGACGGAAACCCGGGAGAACGACTACGCGTTCAGTATGCAGGTTTATCTTGGGGAGCTTAGCGAGGAAGATGTTTGTGTGGAGTTATTCGCGGAATCTTCAGGCGAAGGACGATTTGAGATTCATTCGATGGTGATAGAACAAGTGTTGGCCGGTGCTATAAACGGTTATGTCTATAGTGCGACGATACCGAAAAACAGGCCGATAAGCGATTATACGCCGAGAATTAGACCTGACAATCCGGATTGCAGTTTGCCGTTGGAAGCCAATCAGATTTACTGGGTGCAAGCGCGACAAGGGTAAATTAAATCTTGCCGCGCTTGCAGTAGAGATTTAGAAAAAGCCGTTTTACTCGGCTTTTGCAATTTCGGCGCGCATTTGGTCGATGACTGCTTTGTAATCCGGTTTGCCGAAAATCGCCGAACCGGCAACGAACGTATCGGCGCCTGCTGCTTTGATATCACGGATATTGTCGACTTTAACGCCGCCGTCGATTTCCAAACGAATATCGAAGCCACTTTCATCGATTCGTTTTCTTGCATCGCGCAGTTTGGTTAATGCCGACGGCAAAAACGATTGTCCGCCGAAGCCCGGGTTGACCGACATCAATAAAATCATGTCGAGTTTATCCATCACATGATCCAGATAATGCAGCGAAGTCGACGGGTTGAATACCAAGCCGGCTTTACAACCTTGGTCTTTGATCAATTGCAAGGTTCTATCCAGATGAACCGAAGCCTCAGGATGGAAGGTAATATAGCTGGCGCCAGCTTTAGCGAAGTCCGGGATGATTCGATCGACCGGATCGATCATCAAATGCACGTCGATCGGAGCGGTAACGCCATGATTTCTTAATGCTTCGCAAACCAATGGGCCGATCGTTAAATTGGGTACGAAATGATTGTCCATGACATCAAAATGGACAACATCGGCGCCGGCCGCTAAAACGTTATCGACTTCTTCGCCTAAGCGGGCGAAATCGGCAGAGAGAATGGAAGGAGCTATCCAGTTTTGGGCCATTTTTTTATCCTCGATTAAAACAAAACAAACAATTATAGTCTTTTTTTATTAATTGATCCGCATTGATTTATTTAGTGTATTCAGTGACGCAAGCGATATCAAGTTTAAGTTCAAAAAACAACTCTGGAACTATTGTAGAGTCAGATAGACGAGGACTATAATCGAGTTGAAGTTCTGTATGTTTATAGAACTCGATCATATAGCAAGGAGAATGATTATGAACAAGAAAATGATAATTGCGTTGCTGGCACCGTTGTTCGTTGCTCCAGCCGCTTATGCGCAATTCGAACATCACAAAGGACCTATCGATAGTTGCGTGAAATCGGCGCTCGATGCCCATCCCGGCGATATAGTCACGATGAGGGCCGAAATCGAAGATGGTAAGCCTCAATATGAATTGGATATTCACGGCAAGGACGGTAAGCACTGGGAAGTCGAATGCGATGCCGCAAGCGGTAAAATAATCGAAACCGAGCGCGAAGTCGCGGTCGACGATCCGGAATTTACTTCTAAGGCTAAAGTCAGATTGGATGCGGCATTAAAAACGGCTTTGGATAAATATCCGGGCAGCCTCATGAAAATCGAATACGAAATAGAAGCGAACGACGGCGTTGCCTATGAGTTCGATATCAAAACCGCCGACGGCAAGCTGCTTGAAGTTGAAGTCGATGCGATCAACGGCAAGCTCAGCGATCCGGAAGAAGTGGTCTATCAAATCGGCTTGGATTGATAAGGCGAGTCTTAAATCTCGGATACTATTGTCGTTATACCCGTAGATCAAAATTCGGCACCGGGGGCCCGTGAAATGACGCTGTAAACCTAGCACCTAAATTCCATAGTCCTTTAGCGGACACTCAGGCGCCGAATTTTGATCTACGACGGATATAAATTCTTCGTTCCCACTGATCCAGCCTGGAAATGCATACTATTCCTTTTTGATTGAAAAACCGTCTAAAAATATAAGGTATGGGATGCGTCTATCGAGGACCGCCGTGAACCCTTCCATGGGGGCTTGACGGCAGCAATCGAACGCCAGGAATGGCGTGAATGCAGATTTTGCAGGAGCAAAAATCTGCCCTGCTGCCGACATCCTCGCTAGGCCCCCCATACCCTTATAAAATTAACTAATTTTTGACTATAAAGGGAGTAAAGTTGGCAAATGCCGCAAGGTTGCATAACCTGAAGAGGGGCATACATAATGTCTCGGCATAAGCCTGTGCTGAAATCTTGAAACAAGAGAAATGGTGAACCACATCCGCATCATGAAAACGTTTTTGACCGACTTTATTTTAAGGAGGCCGCGATGCCTAAAAAAACCGCGAAGAAGCAAAAAAACGACGAAAATCAAGAAACGCGGCAGGATTTGCAACGCCGCGCCGATGAATTCATCAATGAAGGGTTCATATCCGGTGAAATGGACGAGTGGTCCGAAGCCTTGAATAAGAAGTTTATGGGCTATATCGATGCGTACGAGGATACGAAATGGGTAGCGACCTTCAACTTACTGTTGCAATGCGGCGTCACCTTACCGAACCCGGAACAGTTGAACGATACGCAACTCAGCGCCAAATTGTGGGAGGTCATTAATGGTCTAGCGATGCTGCGCATGTTTCTCTACAGCACGGATCACCTTAACGACCGCGAACTCTACGAAATACTTTGGCATGACGTGTTGCGCGAGGAAGGTCCGGTCATGCCGTTAGACAACGACTCGGCCTTTCATATCGACATATTGGGCAGCGGCAGCGAAACGGATATTGAGCTATACCTGCGTTATTATGCGGATGAAGAAGAACGACACCGCTGGGCGCAAGATTGGCCGGAAGATATCATGCCTCCGCATGAAGAACCTCCTTACGATCGAGACCGGCACTTGCCGAGCCGCGATCAAACGCAATGGCGCATTGACGGCAAACCGTCGTAAAACGAAACTGTACTGCAACTTCGGATTTCGTTGTCTCGTTCCCAAGCTCCAGCTTGGGAACGCCTACCGTCAAGCTCTGCTTGTACAAACGCCAAACGGAGCTTGGGCTATATACACTTCCAAACTAGAGCTCTCATCGTTATACATAAGTCATGAATTACCCTTTTGCAATCTTAGCCAATGAGGCCTCGATACCATTTTTTGTCGCTTAACACTCGCGGCCTCGAAATCGCGATCTGGGGATCGCTCCCACAAAGGGTTACAAGCGCTGTAGGAGCGACGCCTACGTCGCGACTATCGAAGCCGCTAATGCCAACACCAATAGCCTTTTCGGAAGACCTAGCGCTCGGTCGCTCCGTTTTGTGCAAGTAGGTATATTTATACTTGTGTATAACGGCGAGAACTAGAGCTTGGGAGTGAGAGATTTTCAGTTTTCAAAAATGCCCGTAGCGACTTTCGCCCGCACCTTGATAATTAGCGTAGATATGCTGATAAACAAGTAAACTTTTCATATCCACTTCCTCATCCGGGTAAGTCTCTTGCGGCAACCACTGTAGACTGTGATCGATTAGGGTTTTCACTTGCGCGGCGACTTGAGTGCTCTCGCGCCAACGCTCGATTTTCAATTTTTCCGCTTTCAAGGTCGCCAATGTCGTTTTGGCGACTTCTTTGACTTTTTGCTCTTCTGCTCGGGTCAACTCCGGTTTTTTCAGCAAATCGAAAATCGCCAAAGTTTCTTCATCCAAGCCCTCGCGCATCGCTCTTTCCGTTTCCGGCATCAGCCCGTTTTGCATGAAATCATTCAGATCGTCGAATGCTTTTTGAACGGATTGAATGTCCTTGCCTTGGTTATATTCGGCAATGATGGCTTTATATTTTTCGTAAAATTCCAAACGAAGTGGGTTCTGCTGAACCATTTGCTCCAGTTTTTTTTGAATCGCTGCTTGCAGATCGAACACCACCGCATTTTTTTGCTTCGATTTGGCAAACGCCGCCCGAAGCTTATCGAAATCCAAGCAGCTCAAATCAACAAAATCGTTATCGCGGATTTCGTTGTCTCGAACGTTGACGCTAATATCGACTTCCTGTTGCAGCCTGCGGATGACATCGGAAATATCGGCCAGCTTGGTTTTCTGATTCAACTGCTCATAGATCGCTTCAATCGCGTTAAAAGCCTGAACAAAAGGTTTGACTTCGGGTTCCGGGTACAACGCCTTGTATTTTCTGAAAACATCGCGCGCCGCAACTTCGAATCGAGTCCGCATGGTTGCATTCAAACACACGGCATTGGTTGCTTGTTTTAATTGGCTCAACCTCTCCAAGGCGGTTCCGGCAAGCAATAATTTATCCAAGTCGAACGCTACGTTCTGCAAGAATTGACGTACCGTTAAAATAGCATCGGCCAACTCGTCGGCCATTGCAACCAGCATTTCCAAGGGCCGGCCCGAGTCATTTTCCTCATCGCCGTTTTTGCGTTTACCTCTAGCGCCGCCCTCGCCATAGACCGAATAGGCTTTTTCCAGTTGTTTGTATACATTGCCGTAATCGACAATCAAACCGTTTTCTTTTTCATCGTCATAGACTCGATTGGCGCGCGTGATGGTTTGCATCAGCGTATGCCCTTTGATCGGCTTGTCCAGATACACCGTTGAGACACTCGGCACATCAAACCCGGTAATCCACATCGCGCAAACTATCACTAAACGAAAAGGATTTTCGTCATCCTTGAATTCGGTTTCCAAATCGCGCTCGACCATTTTTTTGCGGTGCGGCTCAATATCCAGGCCCAATTTGGCGAATTTCCGAACTTCATTTTGTTCGGGGCTAACCACCACGCACACTTCGGTTGCTTCAACCCGTTTCAAATGATGCTTGAGTTTCAGCTCTTCTTGCTGATCGTCGGCATCGTGAATGCGCTGTTTCAGTTCGGCGACATATTCCGGCCAATATTTCATAACCAAGTCGTGCATCCGCACGGCAGTCGGTTTATCCAACGCCACAAACATCGCTTTGCCTTGATAGCCGCGGTCATTGAAATGCCATACCAAATCCCTGGCGATCGCATCCAATCGTCGCTCGGACGTTAAAATCGGATAATCCCGTTTAAACTCCCGTTCCAGTTTTCGCCGCTGATCGTCATTCAGCTCGGCATCATCGATGATATCGGACATGCGTTCGTCCAGATCGGGGTTTTCGATACCCAGCTTTTCGCCGCGATTCAAATAACGCAGCGGTAGCGTTGCGCCATCGACGATCGCCCGCTTAAAGTTATACACCGAAACATACTCGCCGAAAATATTCCGGGTCAGTTCCACTTCGTTTTTAATGATCGGCGTACCGGTAAAGCCCAGATAAGAGGCGTTGGGAATTCCTTTGAAACGCATGTTGCTGGCAAAAGCGCCGCCTTGAGTCCGGTGCGCCTCGTCGGAAATCACAATGATATTGGGGCGATCGGTAATCAGAGGGTAGTCCGTTTCCTTCTTGGGATCGATCGAGAACTTGTGAATCAACGTGAACACATAACGATGATTTTCGGTCAATAAATCACGCAAATGGTCGCGGCTCTTGGCGCGTACATTATCCTCGGTGACCGCGCCCACGCTGCTGAAGGTGTCGTAAAGCTGATTTTCAAGCTCGGTTCTATCGACAACCAACAAAAACGTGTAACTGCCGCCCAACTTACGCAGAATTTTTTGACACAGAAACACCATCGAATAGGACTTTCCGGAACCCTGAGTATGCCAAAACACGCCCAACTTACCTTTTAGCGCTTCAATATGGGCCGATCGATCGATTACCTTGTTGACGCCGATGAACTGATGGTTTTTGGCCATGATCTTGGTGACTTCGGACCCTTCGCCATCGAACAATAAAAAATTCTCGAACAAATCCAGCAAACGATGCGGCGCACAAGTGCCGCGTAGCAACGTATCGAGGCTCACCACGCCTTCGTCGTCCTCCTGGATGCGCTTCCATTCCATAAAAAATTTATACGGACTGGTCAGCGTACCGACTCGGCTATCGGCGCCATTGCTCAGAATGATAAACGCATTGCAATGCAGGATTTCGGGGATGGTGTCTTTATAGTCGGAGAGATTATTGTCAAATGCATGGCGCAAATCGGTGTGATGGGCTTTCAACTCAAAAAACACCAAAGGAATACCGTTCACAAACCCCACGACATCCGGGCGGCGGTTATACAATTTGCCCACTACCTCAAATTGCCTGACGGCTAGAAAATGATTGTTCGCCGGGTCGTCAAAATCAAAGACCTTCAAGCATTTTTTCTGCAATATCCCTTTCTCGTCCTGATAACTGATCGGAACGCCTTTGACCAGAAGATCATGTTTATCCTTGTTAATCGCTGCCGGATGCTTGTCCGCCGCTGATTCCTTCAGCACATTCACCGCTTGTTGATAAGCGGCTTCCGGTACATCGGGATTCGATGTCCGTAGCGCCTGTAACAGATAGCGCTCCAGAATCACTTCGGATTTATCCAGCCGCCCCAGCAAACCGTCGCTACGGTCGGCCTGAGTTGCCAGGGATTCATTTTGCCAGGCTGTGACCACCGACCAACCTAAATCTTCCAGGACTTCTTGTGTTGCGGCCTCACTCAGGCCGTCTTCGGAATATTCGTAGCTCATTGCAGAAAATAGTTATCCCTTTAAAAAATATAAGATTAGCTAAGTTTTTTGAGTCTTGGTCAATTATGTTAAGCGATGAGTTTTAAGTCTATTACGCCGCCTTGACTTCCAAATTTATCAGATAAATAGCAAGTATCTGATTTTTAATAACTATTGCTGAATTTCCGAATTACAGTTAAATTAAAATGTAGTAGTAGATGTAATTATTCACACCCCCTATCGTTCCCACGCAGAGCGTGGGAACGATAATTTCCGGGGGACTGAATAGTTACTAGTAGATAGCAGCAACTACTTCATTATCTGAGCTACTATCTTTGGCAGATAAATAATAAGCTATTGTTTTTTCTGTACTATCAAAAATTTTCCGAATTACAGTTAAATAAGAATCCAGTAGTAGCAACCAACAACTTCATCATTTAAGCTCCTATCTTTAACAAATAAAAACAAGACATCGATTTTTATCTACTATCATACATTTTCCGAATTACAGTTAAATAACAAATCATTGATATTTAACCATTATTAGAAATTTTCCGAATTACAGTTAAATAAGAACGCGACATTAGTAGCTACTTTGTCTGCTGTAGCCGTTAAACCTCAAACCCAATACGGCAAGTACACCGCAAATTTTTTCGAGCTTTCCGGATCTTTAATCTTTATCTTGCCTGCATTCACAGCTTCCTTGATAAGCAAAGAAATCTGCGGACTTTGCTTATCATGCATACCAAAACGCTTTCTTAACGAGGTATTGTTCATTCCGCCTGCCCCGTAGTATTGAATGATGCTGTGCTGATAACAAGCCTCGATCCGTTCTTCCCTTGTCATTTCAGCAAAAGTCTTAGGGCTGTACATGATGACTTTAAAAGAACTGTCGGTTTCTTCCACCTTCAACGGTGGCAAGCCGAATAACTCAATCGCGGTAATGGCCTTCTCAAAACCAGAACCGCGTTCCTCGCAAATATTAAAACGTCTGAATGCAGCGGCCAATACTTCGTTGCGCGATTCCGGCGTTGCCCGGATCAAGCGATCGATTTTCTTACCCGGTAACAGCTTACCAGGACTGGATATTTCGATTCGATCCGAAAAAACCTCAATCATTGGCCCACTGCCACGAATCGTAAAATCTTGATGGATCAGCGCATTGGCGATCAACTCGCGCAACGCGATTTCCGGATAAATCGACGCATCGGTTCGCAACGCATGTCTAATCACCTCGCTGCCCGGTAAAATGCCTTTCAAAAACTGAATCAACTCTTCAAAACCAATGGCATAGCCCTTATTATCCGGAAACTCCTTACTGCCCTGGGTTTTGGTTTTGCCTTCATACTGAATCACCCGCACAGCCTTACGCGCCAAACCATCAAATTGCGATAAGTTTTGCGCAGCCGCCAATGCACCGAAGTTGGTAATGTAAAAGCCCTTGCCGTCCACATCTTCGATCATCTTTTCCTGTTGCAGCCAGTAGATGATTTCCTCTTCATTGCTCGGTGTCGGCTTTTTCAACAAAGCATGAATCCCGGCAATGTCCAGCAAAGTCATCACTTCTGTAGCGTTCTTCAGGGTCGAAGCGTGTAATTCTTCAAAAACCGGGGTTTTGCTGTTCAACAGCAAAGCCGCCACATCCAAACGCGACGCCGGGCGAGTAGTTCCGCCGCTTCGAATAAAACTGTCCTCGATGCTCTTATGGAACAGATGGACTGGCTTAACCGCGCTTTCCTTGATATATACAAACAACAACGGGCAGCCATCGAACAGTTGCATCGAATGATCCATGCTCACCAACGGCTCCACGCCGGCACGGCAAAGGTTTGCCAGTTGTTCGACAATTTTGTCGGCAACCTTCTTATCTACACCGGCCGGGGTGCCGGTTTTATCTTCAATACCAAATATTAGAAATCCGCCGCCCGGTAGATTGGCGAAGGCGCATAAGTGCTGGCACAGCTTGTCTTTTTTCGGCGATAGGTTGGATTTCCAGTCCAGTTCGTTCAATTCTTGCGGCACAGGCGACAGGCTGCTTTGCAGGTATGCGATGGCTTTGCTGATCCAGGGTTTTATCATCGAGGCATCAATCCCGGGACGTTAAACATGACTAGATTCAAATAGAGAAGGCTCATGCGGCTTGCGGCTCTTGTGTCAGATTTGATGACAATTCACCTAATGGCTCAGGCAAATCCAACTGCTCGACATCGATCATGCCGGTCATCAGACGCGGCAGCAGGATGTCTCGGGCTTCTTTGAGGAGTTGGTTTTGTCGGTGCAAATTTTCAATATTTTGGTCAATTGCCGCTCCAAATTGATTAAATTCTGATTCGGTGCGTTTATCGGGTTTTATTAATCCAATACGCAACATATCTTCCTTTGTGACTGATGCAAATATAGCACCACCACCCAGCATATCTTCTTGAAAAAAGATTTGCTTTAGCTGATAGAAAAGAAATGATTGCGAGTTATTTCTATGGCGTATTGCTGACAAGCCTCGACCTAAAATAATGTCTTCAATTGCTATATTTAGCCGTCCGACGGGAGCTCTTACGCTAAATAGAATATCTTTGGCCTTTGCTATCCTTGAACCATCGGTACTCCAGCAAGTATTTTCAGGAAACCTAAAACCGTAGTCTTTTACACCTTGATGGAAAGGCAATCCATTCTTTTCATAGTTATAAAATTCTGATTTTGGACTTTGTCCCATAACAAGTGAGCAACAATTTCCAAGAGTTGTTTTCTTCCACCCCTCCGGCAAGCTCGTTTCCGGATCTACCGGCGTGGTTTCGTGGCCGGGGAATTTCAGGCGCACGAACCATTCTTCATAGGTGATTTGCGCCATTTCTTCCAGAAGCTTGATGCGTTTTAAGTTGTTTTCAATCAGGTCGTCGTAGGCGGACAGAATGGCGGCGATTTTTTGTTGAATGCTTAAGGGAGGAATCAATACTTCAATTTTTGCTAAATTTTCCCCTGTGAGATGTTTTATTGCTGCTCCAGTAAAATAAGCATCAAAGTGACCCTGAATACCTTTATTCAGAAGTGCGTAGTAAAGAAAAACACTACTGACATTTTTTTTTGCACGAATGCGATGAAGGGCTTTTTGAATCATCATCGAAGAGGTTTGACCCTTCCAAATTGCGCACCGCCCTGGTTCGCCACCTTCACACATAACAATATCACCAGGCACCAAACCATAACGTTCAAATTCATTAGGTTCAAGCCTCATTTCCCTAAGATTGCTTAACTCAATCTCACCCCAACGTACATTTGTATTTGCAAGGTATGGTAAATAGGTTCCTTTGTTTTTGTTCTGGTCAAGCATTTTACCTAGGCACATATCAGCCAAATCTGACAGCCTTTTAGTTTTCCATAAGGCGACTGTCATGCAGCGCCTCCTACAATTTGTTCCATCAACCCATTCGCTTCAGCATTTAACTCAGCCAACTTGCGATGAATTTCTCCCATCCTACCCTGATAATCAAAATTCTCATCGATCTGAATGCTGTAACCCACATATCGCCCCGGCGTCAGGCTGTAGTCGTTTTCTTCAATCTCATTTAGATTAACAATTTTGCACAAGCCTTCGACATCGTCGTAACGGCTGTCGGGAAAGTATTGGGTCAAATGATGCCAGTCTTTCAAGGCTTGCTTGTAATCGTGCAGCGGTTCGCCGACCTGGCTTTTGCAATACCGGTTTTGATAGGCGTTGATCTCGGCGTTCAATTCGCGCAGCAGTTTGCCTTGCTCATCCAATCGTTTTTTGCCGGCGCTGTCTTTTTTATCCAGCGCTTTTTTGGCCGTATCCAGTTGGGTTTTATAGCTTTCCAGCAAACCCGCCAGCCTTGGTACCGGATTTTCAAAGGTTTGCAATAGGGCATGGCAAGCGGCGTAATCGGCATGCTTAGCCAGGATGATGCATTGCGCCAATTCAAGTTGTGCGGCCTTAAAGTTCAACGCAGTGTTGTTAAACATGGCTCCGGCACACTGTTGCCGTAACTCGTTGACGGCCTCTACCAGATTAGCGGCTTGTTCAATCGCCTGGGCTTGCAATTGCATGACTGCGTTGCTTATTGCATCTGAATCGCCGCGATAGGCGTTCATGATCGCGGCAAAGGTCAGCAACTGGCCGGGCGAATAGTCGTTGATCGTGGTCGTGACTTTGCGGAAGGTGTTGCGCGCATCGATCATCAGGATTTTGTCGCGGTTTTCTTCGCGTTTGCCGCGATCCAGAAACCAGACATGACAAGGCAGCGAGCGGGTGTAGAAAAAATTATTACCCACCGAAACGATGCAATCCACCGCGCCGGTTGCTATCAGTCTTTGGCGGATGGCTTTTTCGGTGTTGCCGGCGTCGGTGGCCGAACTGGCCATGACGAAACCGGCGCGACCCGTGGCGTTGAGGTAGTGGTAAAAATATTGTATCCACAGATAGTTGCCGTTGTCGGCCTTGGGGATGCCGATGTCTTTAAACAGGCGAGGGTCGGTCTTGACATAGTCCTTGTCTTTATCGACCTTGTTGACGTTGAACGGCGGATTGGCCATCACGAAGTCGCATTGGCCGATCAGGTCGTGCGGGTCGGAGTAAAAGCTGTTGCTTTCGATGACCTTGCCTTCGATGCCGTGGATCGCCAAGTTCATTTTCGCCAATTTGGCATTATTGGACTTTAACTCGGTGCCGTAGCATTTGATGGTTTCGTTGACGCTTTTGCCGCCGTGCTCTTCGATAAAGTGGCCGGTTTGCACGAACATGCCGCCGGAACCGCAGGCCGGATCGTGAATGATGCCGTGGTCGGGTTGAATCAGGTTGACGATCAATTGCACCAAAGACGGCGGAGTGAAGAATTCGCCGCCTTCCTGAGCGCCGGCCCCGCTCATCGAGAACTTCATCAAAAAATATTCGTAGATGCGGCCGAATACGTCACCGCTAAGGTTTTTGACAGAATCCTTGTTGAATACCCGAATGAGTTCGCGCAATAAATCCGGGTCCAGCTCCTGATAATTTTTCGGCAAAATGCCGGCCAGATCGGGGTATTCCTCCTCGATCAGCCGCATCGCGGTATTCAAGGCTTCGCAAATGCCGACGCCTTCGGGCAGATTGGCGAGATAGTCGTATTGCGATTGTTCGGGAACCAGCATGGCTCCCGCCGCCAAGAAGTGTTCTTTAGTCGGCTTTAGTTTGCCGCGCGGGGTTTCCGGCATGGCGGCTTCAATGGCAACCTTGGCTTGCTCGTAGCGATTTTGCGCATAGCGCAGCAAGATCAGCCCTAGCACAGGGTCTTTGTATTCCGCCGCTGTCAGTTTGGAATTGGCCCGCAGATTATCGGCGCTAGCCCAGAGTTCGGTTTCGAGTTGTTTGATTTGTTGCTGATTCATCGAGTTGTAGGCGAGCTTCCGTTATTTTTTTGGCGTTGGGAATGCGGCATGAGCCGCTGGACCCTCGGTCGGGTCCTAATTGATACGAATTATCCTATCATGGACATTTCGATTTGTTTAATCCCCGCCAGCATCCCGGCAAATCCCAATTTAGGGATCACAGGTATGAGGGCGTCCAAAAAAAGTGAGATAGCAGTAATAATAAAGAAACTGCCCCATTTTAACGCGGTATGGTAAACCTCATGGAGCCCCTATCGCATATGATCTAGACGAGGCAGTAGCGACTTGCTCGGCATCCCAATCGGTGTACGCCTGACCGCTTGATGTATTCCAGGCAGTACGGCCAGCTTTGCTTGAACCGCAAATAACCGAGGCCGCCATAGATGGCGTGGTAAATTTACATTCCTGAATGAACACATGCGTAAAAGGGTTACTTTTTTCGACGATCGCCGAGAGGTTTTTCTCGAACAACTCTACTAACGTCTTATTGCAGATGTTTCCCGAAGACACAAGCAATAGCTTGTATGGCACCGATGCAATCAAAAACTAACTCATAAAATCGGCATCTTTGGTGATAACGACTCTTTGTTCCGCTAACAATATTTCGTTGATACGCCAATCAGGAGTGCGTTTACCTAACGGCAAATCCCGCGTATGCATTACATCAGACCACTACTTCAGGCTATCAAAAAGATGATCTACCCCTTTTCCGATCACGGATTTTATTGCTGAGCACGGAGGCTTGTGCTAACGTTCAGGCTTTATCCAAATGAGGCGAACTCTATGAAATTAAATAAACCGTTAGTCAAAGGCTTTGTAGCCTTGACCATTGTCAACCTGATGAGTGTAAGCAATGCCAATGCCGTAATCGTTGTTGATTCCGGTGTTGATGTGATTACCCAGCGCTATACCATCGATACCGCTAATAGTCAGATTCTTTACAACACTCGCGAAATCGTTTTTGACATTGAAGACAGCTCGGGTCAAACACAACAAACTTTTGAACTGGCCGGTAGCTTCGATGTGCAGTTTCAACGTTACTGGTGGCGATATTATCAGAGTGGTGACGTCACAGGATCGCAAGGCACGTTTGAATTCATCAGCAACTGGTTGGAATTCAGCAATCCATTGTTAGAGGCTGAGGATTTGCCGGCGGACTTCGTATTCCCAACCTTTAATATTCGTACCAACAATGTCTCATTCGAAGGTAATAATGGTCCATGCAGCATGCCGTTTGGACCAAATACATATTGTACCGGGTTTTCTACAGGGTCTCTATCGGTGTTGTCGGGAACGCTTGAGGATGGTCTACTGATCTTGGACGGTTCCCAACCAATGAACTCCGGCGTCTATACCTATCATCTGGAAGCAACATCAGTTCCCTTGCCCGGTGCATGGCTGCTATTTGTCTCGATGTTGGGCGTTTTGGGCTGGATGCGTAAACAACGTCAGCTTCCAAGTTAAAGAGGGCGCTAATTCATCTGAGTAACCCGGTAGGAAGGGCTAACGTCAGTACAAGGAAAAGGGGTCAGGATACTTTTTGGGGTCAAAGCTGGCTTGGACGTTCAGGTGATCAGCAATATCATGGTCGATTTGTTTAACAGTTTGCATAATCGATTGGCTTTATAAAACAGCCTGACCAGCATTAACGCCGGAAAACACGCTGCGGCCCATTCTGCAGTATTATCATGCCGCTTCTCGCACCCGCATCTCGATATGTAAACCGGCTGATGCGGCCATATTGACTAGGGCATCTAGACCAAACAAATTAATCTTGCCGCGCATAAGATCAGAGATACGCGGTTGGGTAACGCCGAGCAATTTGGCGGCCTGCGCTTGATTTAATCCGGCGTGGATAATGTGATCTATTAAAATCCTCATTAGAGTCGAACGAAGTTTCATGTTCTCGGCTTCCTCAGGCGTGTCTTCGATAGCATCCCACACACTGGAAAATTGCTCGTTATTCATTAGGTTGGCTCCTTTAGTAAATCACGATAGCGTTTGGCGGCTAAATTAATATCTGCCTGACTGGTCTTCTGGGTCTTTTTCTGAAAACAGTGCACCACATAGACAGCGTTGGCAAATTTGGCGACATAGAGCACGCGAAATGCTCCGGTTTTAGAAAAAGGGGTCAGGTTACATTATTATGCTATTATTTCGTTAGTCCTTTAAACATACCAAAGCCATGCCTCGTCTCCCGCGCCTCGATTTGCCGAATGTCCCGCAGCACATTGTGCAACGCGGCAATAATCGCCAGCCCATTTTCTTTGATGAAAATGATTACTCGATCTATCTCGAATATCTGCGTGAAGCCTTGGTGAAGAATCATTGCAAGCTTTACGCGTTCGTGCAGATGACGAATCATGTTCATTTGTTGGCAATGAGCGAGGCGTCGGGCGGGATTTCCGGTTTGATGCAATCGGTCGGCCGGCGGTATGTCCGTTACATCAATAAGACCTACCAGCGCACCGGAACGCTCTTCGAAGGGCGTTTCAAATCGAGTTTGATCGACAGCGAGCGTTACTTGTTGACGTGCATGCGTTATATTGAATTGAATCCGGTACGGGCCGGCATGGTGGACTATCCATGTGATTACCGTTGGTCCAGTTGCCAGCATCATGTGACCGGAAGCGGCATGGAATGGTTGGAGGAGCCGCCGGAATATCGCCTTCTGGCTGCGAACCCCAAGGCCCGAGCAATGGCCTACCGCGAACTCTGCACGCAAGCCTTGGCCGACCATGACATTCGAGCGATACGTACGCATTTGAACAAAGATTGTGCGCTGGGTTCGGACAAGTTTCAGCATGAAATCGAGACTGTTTTGGGTCGACGCGTCAAAATTGCGCCGCAAGGCCGCCCCAAAAAAGCCAGAGATGGCAATAAAAAGTAACCTGACCCCTTTTAGAGATGTCTGATAGTTTTCGACTGCAAAAAATTATTCTGATCGACAGTTTTTGGCCCGGCAAGTCCGTTTTGCTGAAGCTGGACGGTCACACCAATCTGAGCGGCACGAACGGGGCCGGCAAGACTACTTTTCTGCGTTTGATGCAGTTGTTCTGGGGCGAGCGGCCGAGCAATATCGTCGGCGGCAGCGGCAGTAAGAAAGGCTTTCTGGATTATTACCTGCCACGCGGCAGCAGTTGTCTGGTCTACGAATATCAACGCCCGCACGGTCAGGTCTGTCATGTCATGGTGCAGAGCGACGGTCGCGGCGCCAAATACAAGTTCATCGACGCCCCTTATCGGCAGGATTTTTATATCGGCGAGAACGGTCTGCCGCGCGACAGCCACAGCATCGAACGCCTCTACAAAACGCTGAACGCCGAGGCTTCCCGCTTCATCGCGGTCGACGATTATTGCAGCATTATCCAGTGTCATCAGGTTAGCAGCGGCAAGCGGTGGTTGCGTCCGCTGCAGCAACGTTTTGCGATGGGTTTCGCGCCGATGACGCATATCGAGAAGGTCATCGGTTCGGTCATCGAAAAAATCGGCGATTTCGACGTGATCAAACAAATGCTGATCGATATCTCGCGCAACAAACTCAGCCAGACCTTCCTGCAGAACGAAGACGAGCAGCAACCCTTTCAACTGAATAAACAACACATCGATGCGTGGCTGTCCGATTTGACCGCGGCACGGGAGATCGAGGCGAAGCGCGGCGATTTCGACGAATTGCTGCAGACGATAGGCGAGTACAAGGAAACGCTCAAGACGCTGTCGCATATTCACTTCCTGACTCAGGACAAACACAAAGTCACCCAACAAGAAGCTGAAACGCTGGAAAACAACCTGAAGCAATTGACTCAGCAACGCGACCAACTGCAACAAAGCCACAAGGAGCAAATCGAGCCTAAAGAAGATGCCTTGACCGAAGCCAATGTCCGCCTGAAAGAATTCGTTTTTGAGATCGAACAAATGGAAAAAAAGAAACTCGAATTCGAAGAACAAGGCGCCGAAAGCTTTGCTGTCAAGGCCGCCAAGGCGGAGCAATACGCCGAACAGCAGCAGGACATTCAAACCGAGCTGGATGCGCTGGAACACAAGACTCAGGAAATCCATCGTTTCTACGAAAAGCAATTGACGGAACTGCAGCACAGGCACGAAACCCAAACCCAACTATACCGGCAGCAAGCTTCCGACGCAAAACTGCAGCAAAGCCAAAATCTTCGAGGAGCCGAGGCCGAATTCCAGCAACGCAAGGACCGGTTGCAGCAGGCTAAAGAAAGCCGATTGCAACCCGTTGAAGAGCAACGGGCTCAATTTAATACCGATTTCCAAATCAAGCAAAGCCAGCTAAAACATCCGCCTATTCCCGCCGCGTTGAGCGAGCAACAGCAGAAAAACCGGGAAGTATTGGAATCGGCGAGTAAAGTATCCAAACGGGCTTATCAGACCCAAGCCGAGGCGCAAAGCGACTACCAAATCAGGCTGAACCATTACCAGCAAACCGAACGGGAACTCCAAGATAAGAAAGCCGAAACCAAGCGCGCGGAGGAGCGCCGCGCCGATTGCCAAAAACGTCTTCGGCCCGAAGCCGGATCGCTGCAATATTATCTGGAGCACGAAGCCGAAGGCTGGCAACAAAACATAGGCCGGGTCATCGCGCCGGAGTTGTTGGATCATACCGGCCTAGACCCTCAATGGAGTGGTCCGGCCAGTCGAGACTTTTACGGCCTTAGCATAAACTTGGATGCGCTCGCTGATCGCAGCTATTTGACGGACGACAAGGCCAAACTGGAACATGAGGAAGCTAGGCTATTCGAACATGTCAGCAAAATAAAAAAAGAATGCGAAGAACTGGAAGCGGCTTTGCACGCCGCCAACAAACTGCGCGATCAGGCCAAAAACGCATTTGATAAAGCCCAGCAAGGCGTGCAACAGGCCGAAAAGATCGAGGAGAACCTGCGCAACGAGGCTAATGCGCTGGCCGACCAGACCGAAGCCGAAACAGCTAAAGCCAGGCATAAGTTGGAACAGGAAATCAACAGATTATCTGCCGACATCAAAACCTGCGACCAAACTTTGGCCGATATCGAAAATGAGCAACGACAAGCACTTCAAGAACTACAAAACGAACACCTAGCTAGCAAGTGCATCCTCGAATCGGACCTTGGGAATCTGCTAGCAACGATAGACGAGCAAATCAAAACAGATAGCGAGCATTTCAAACACGAACAAAGCCGCGTCAAGCAGCAATTGAAAAGCCAGTTAAAAGATAGTGGTGCCGATGAACAGACCTTGCTGACCTTACTGGCTAAGCTCAAGGAAGCCCAATGCCAGGAAAAAGAAGCCCGCAGGTTCCAGCGCAAAGCCGAAGAATATCTGGACTGGTTGCAACAACGCTGGCAACAGTATCCAGAACTGTGCCGGCAACGCGAGGACCGCCAGCGCCAGTTTCAACAGTTGAACGACGAAATCAAGCAATTGAAGCAGGGTTTTCAACGGCTACGGACACAGTTGAACCAGCAAATCGGTGAGCTAGAAGAACAGGTGAAGAAAAACAACAGCCTGTCGGCGCAACTGGAGCAATGCATGGAACAATTGCGCAACGCCCCGCCCGTGCGCGCCGATGGTCTACCGGAATACGCGGCCGGCACCTTGCCGCGCCTGACCCAAGACAGTCTCAAGGATCGCAAGCGCCAGGAGCATGCGATCCACAGCGGCAAGCAGATTCTCGTGCAATTGTTCGGCAAACATCACCGCAGCCAGTTGGCCGAAGCCTGGCAACAGGCGCTGGCCGCGCCAGGGAATGGCGGCCCGTTTTTTCAGAACGAGGCCTTGGAGATCGAACAGCCGTTGATTGATGTGCTGCAAATGGTCGAGCATGTCAAGCAAGCCACCGCGCAACAGATAGAGCTGCATGCGACCGGCGTCAATGCCTTTTATCAGCATCTCTACAACTTCGACCGCGCGATCAAGCACACCGGCTCGGAGCTGTCTAAATACATCAGCGAAGAACAATATTTCGTAGCGCTGGGCGAGATCACCGTCAACGTCCGCTCGAAGATGAGCGATCTGGAATATTGGCAGGCGCTGAAAAAATTCGGCGACAATTACAGTCAATACCGCGACAACGCCGAATTGATAGGCCATCGGGACATCCCCGACGAGCTGATTCAGGCGATGAGCGAGCTGACCGCGCTGCTACCTTCGTCGGGTTTCAAGATCAAGCATTTGTCGCTGTTCGACATCGAGTTCAGCATCTACGAGAACGGCCAGCTCAAGCACGCCCGTAACGCGAAGGAACTGAAGGACGTCAGCTCCACCGGACTGTCCTATCTGGCCTTGATCACGTTCTTCACCGGCGTGACGGCGATGCTGCGCAAGCAGAATCCGACTGTTGTCTGCTGGCCGATCGATGAGCTGGGCGATTTGGCGCCCGAGAACATCGAAGCGATGATGAATTTGCTCGCGAAACAGAACATACAGATTTTGTCAGCGACGCCGACCGCCGACCGGCATGTGCTCGCCCTGTTCAGCCGGCGCTATCTGCTGAACAAGCAGAGACTGCATGAGGTCGAACTGCCGGCCAGCAAGCTCGATCAATTGTTGAATGCGATGCAACGGGAGAACGCCGATGTTTAAGCAGGTCGCCGAAGCGCTGTTGAGCGGTCATTTCATTTGCCCGACCGCCTATCCCGATGCCTACGATTATTTGTCGCAGCCGGCCAATTCGGACAAGATCGACGCGTTCCTGAAACCGTTGGACAGAACCTTGTTGTCGTTGGACGGCGAGGTCTATTATGCCGCCTACACGGTCGTCGACGACAGCAACCGCGGTCCGATTCGCGAAGCCTTCGCCGAAATCCGCGCGCAATTGCGCCCGGTCGTCGAATGGATGGACATGGTCATGACCGCGCTCGGGCAGGACATGCCGATACGGGCGCGCGACGAAATCCGCATGACGCAGCTTTTGAACGCGATCGAGCACGAGCCGTCGCTGACCGAGCAATTGAACCGGCTGACTCAGTTGACGCTGTTCAAGACCAGCAAGACTGCGATCTCCGAACAGTTGTCGTGGGTCTTGCAAAAACTGGAGCAGATCGGCTATCTGGTCAAGCCGAATCCGCAGGGCTCGCTTTATCTTGCGACCGGCAAGATCGATTATCTGCACCGCATCATCGCGTTTCTGAACGACGCCGAGGCGTTGGAGCTCGACAAGCACGCGGCCAATGCCGAAGACGTGGAGCAGCAGGAATTGTTTCTATGAGTTTCGACCGGGAACAGATCGCCGGCTTGATCCGCAAGCTGGCCGGCGCCGACCGCTTGCTGGCGCAAACCTATATCGACGGAACGATGTTCGTCGACGACGACAACCGCACCGCGATCGACAGTCTGAAAAAGGCCGGCATCTTGCGCACAGCAGACGTCAGCGACGAATACCGCCTGACCGGCGACGTCAAACGCCTGATCGATCGCTTGCTGCTGCGCAATCAGCGCTATCAGCAGGCGATCGATCTGGGCAAGATGATTTTGACCGTCGAGGAAGACATCGAGGACTATCGGCGCGCGCTCGAGCGAAACGATCAGGACGAGGCGCGCTATCATCTGGAACAGATCGACGACACGCTGTACGAGGCGATCGAATCGTTGGAAACGAGCCTGTCCGTGATGTTCGCGGCGATCACGAGCCAGTTCGGCTTCGTCTCGTCGCTGAACAGCAAGATCCGGCAAAACCGTCGTGCGTTGGCGTATGCGCAGCGGCTGGTGCAGGAACTCAATCAGGTCGATCTGAACGATTGCTACGACTGGTTAAGCTGGGCCGCGATTCCGCCCGAGCTGAGCCGTAAGATCATCCGTTTCATAGATCAATACAAGAGCATCGTCGAGCGGCTGACCAGCATCGTCGCTCGCATGAAGACCTTGCTGTTCACGCTGCGTCTGCAGGAACAGACCGCGAACCGAACCCGCGCAATGGCTCAATTTCTGAGGCAACACCCGGAATGGGAACCGTTTGACTGGAGCATTGAGGAGCCCGTTCCGGAACTGCTTAGGCGCGGTCCCGGCCTGAACTTGCCGCCCGGCATCGATACGGCCAATCCAGTTCTCCAAGCCGATCTTGTCGAGATCGTGCAGGAATTGAGACGGCAAACCAAACCACTCGCGCCGCCGCCCCGAGACAATGCCTCCGCCCCACTCGACACGCAGATTCCTGAGCGAATCGAATATCATCGAGACCTTTACGAGGCCCACATCGAAAGCCTATTTGCATCGGCGCTCGAGCGGCAAGGCCGCAGCACGTCGGCGCTGCAGTATTGGCAGGGCGAAGGGCTCGAAATCAAGGCCGAATTGTGGCTGGACATGGTGTTCGCGCAATATTGCTGCTTGCCGCAGCGTATGAGAAGCGTCGTAGCGCTGGAGATGCAGGGTGAAAATCTGTCCGATTTCAACGGAAATCAAGTGATTCACGAGATTTCGCTGCGCCGGGTGTAAATGAATGAACCGAAAATTGTTCAACTGGATCAGCGAACTCGTCGCTAACCTACCGGACCGAAGCACGACTCGCCCCGTCAGCGCGCTGGGCCACGAAGTGACCGAACGTTATCGGTGCGGCCATTTGCACAAAGGCAAACTGGTCTTCACCGCGCAAGACAAGCTCGAACTGCGCCGGCGGGTCGCGGAAGAAACCGGCTTCGATCCCCTGCGCGAACGCCTGCCGGACGACAGGCTGACAGTCGCTAAACATCACGCGAACGAAAAACTGGCTGGGAAGCCTGTCAGTGAAGATTATTTGCTGCTGAACAGTCCCGACGGCGCGCTCTGCATCAACGGCGGTCGAATCACGCTGCAGCCTGCTTCGATCATGGCGGCTGGCGTGTTTTGTCCGAGTTCCGGCATCGAAACGGTCGAGCACGATGCTGTCGTGGTCGTCGAGAACCTGGCTATCATGTCTTTATGCGCTTCGTTCGAATTGCCGTCTATAGCGAGGCGGGCATTATGGGTTTATCGCGGCGATCCGAAGACCGGCTCGAAAACCAATGTCTGCCGCGATTTCGTCAAGCGTTTCGGCGCGGATAAAACGGTCATCGTGTTCAGCGACATGGACCCGAAAGGGTTGGAAATTGCTTTGACGATGCTGCACGCGAGTCATTGGCTCGGCCCGGTGCCGGGATACTGGCAGACTTGCTTGCAAAAACGTGGACTGGGGAATCGCGATGGCTATTATCTTCAGGCGAGGTCGATGGCTTATCTGAAGCGTCTTTCCAGTGACGGCGCACTGTCCAAGCCAATGAGTGCCTTAATAGAATGTCTGCAAAACGAACGCAGCAGTTGCCGGCAAGAGCACATGTACAGCCACAAAATCGAGTTGGGCTTATTGCCGATACGCTAGCGGAAGGTCTTGATACGAACGTAATGCCAGGCGTAGGGTACTCATTGCGGACCCTAGAGCCGTAGGATGGGTAGTAGCGAAGCGGAAACCCATCGCTTTGTTTGAGTGCAGGTACGGTTGCGAGAACGCTGCCATTTACCAAATCCGCGATATGCTGTTACCCAAGCTCTAGCTTGCACTGCCATTAAGTTAAGGATTTTTCCGTTCGCTCTGAGCCTTTCGAAGGGTGAATGGAAAAATCCTGGGTCGATAAGTTAAGCCGTCCATGGTTCGACAGGCTCACCACGAACGGCTTAACTTAATGGCAGTGAGCTCTAGCTTGGGAAAGAGCGAGATGTGGGTTGGCTGTTTTTAGCTTGACGCGCAGGGCTTGCAATCCCCGTCCTGCTAGGGATATGCTGATCTTTGGACTTTAGCTGAAGAAACTTAATAATTACTGTGAAAGTTCATGGTGCCAGTCTTATTAACTAATTTTTCGATATACAAAACTCTGTTCCGGCACTGCCGGTTCCGAGAAGGGTGCGGTTGCTCGACCGGCAGGCGTCGGCGGCAGGGAAAGCCGCCGTCGAGCCTACATGGACGTATTTACCCAGCACCTAAATTATCTCTGTAATTAATCATGGCAATAGGCTATGGAATTTAGGTGCTGGGTTTATGGCGTCCTGTCGGGCGAGTAACCGCGCCCTTCACCACGCGCCCGCGGTTAGGCCAGAATTTGTAAACGTTCGAACGATAAACTCCAAGAATCTTAACCCAGCCAAACTTGCTGCGCGTTGACAAATTCGTGCATGCCATGCGGCCCAAGTTCGCGGCCGAGTCCTGAGCGCTTGACGCCGCCGCTTGGTAGTCTGGGGTCGGTTTTAACGATGCCGTTGACCGCAACTTGACCGGTTTCCAATTGCCGAGCCAGCTTTTCGCCTCGCGACCGCTCCGTCCAGATGCTGGCGGCTAGACCATATTGACTGTCGTTGGCTAAGCGCATCGCTTCGTCTTGATCTTCGGCCTTGATAACGACGGCGACCGGGCCGAAAGTCTCTTCTCGGGCGGCGGTCATATCGTTCGTGACGTCGGTCAGTAAAGTGACCGGATAAAAATAGCCCGGCCCCTCCGGTATCTCGCCGCCGAGTCTGCATTGCGCTCCGGCGGCAATCGTTTCTTGAACCTGGCGATGCAGGTTTAGCCGCAGGTCTTCTCGCGCCAAAGGGCCGATGTCTGTGCTTTCCTCATTCGGGTCGCCTAGTTTCAACTTGCTTAGACGTTCTTCAAGCCGTGTCACGAGTTCATCATGAATGCCGGCTTCGACAATGATGCGTTTGGCGGCGATACAAGATTGGCCTGCATTGATGATGCGCGACAGCGTAATTACATCGGCGGCTTTGTCCAAATCGGCATCGGCCAGTACAATGCAGGGGTCGGAACCGCCCAATTCTAGAACGACCGGTTTGATTTCAGCGCCGGCGATCGAGGCCACGACAGTGCCGGCTCTATCCGAACCGGTCAACGAGACGGCTTGTACGCGTGGATCGCGAATGACCGCTTCTACATCGGTGTTCGACAAGGGTAGATTTTGCAATAGACCGGCCGGGGCACCGCTCTGCTCAAATAGCCGCGCGATTGCTTCGGCGCAGGCCGGAACGTGCGGGTCGTGCTTCATCAGGCAGGTGTTGCCGGCCATCAATGCCGGGGCGCAAAAGCGAAAAGCCAGCCAAAATGGTGCGTTCCAAGGCAAAATGCCCAGTACAACGCCCAAAGGCAGATATTGCACATAGCTAAGACTGGCGTCAGATGCCAATGTATCTGGGGCAAGATAGCTCTCGCCATGTTCGGCGTAATGGTCGGCGCAGAGCGCTGCCTTCATCACTTCGGCGCGGGCCTCCTTGATCGGTTTACCCATCTCCAGGGTCATCAGCGGCGCCAACGATTCTACATCATTGCGTAAGCGCTGAGCTATGTTACGTAACACTTGCGCGCGTTGCGCAAAGGATTGTTTTTTCCAATCTGCATAGGCTGTTTGCGCGCGATCAAGAGCCGCATCGCGATCGACGGCGTCGAGTTCCGGGCTTACGCCCAATAATTCACCGGTGGATGGATTAATAACTTGTATGCTCATTAGTTTCGTTCTCCGTTGAATAAGCTACTCCCTTTATAATCAAAAATTAGCTAACTTTATGAAGGTATGGGGCGTGGCTCGCGAGGATGTCGGCAGCAGGGCAGATTTTTGCTCCATGCAAAATCTGCATTCACGCCATCCTTGGCGTTCGAGCGCTGCCGTCAAGCCCTCATGGATGGGTTCACGGCGGTCATCGATAGACACACCTCATACCTTTTATTCTTAGACGGTTTTTCGATCAAAAGGGAGTAGATTAGGAATATCATGATTCATCGTTCCCACGCTGTTGAGGCCGTAAGTTAGTGGATACAACATAAAAAATTTATACACCATGAAGAACATGAAGGAACTGAAGAAAAAGCCTATAAAGTCAACAATCTAATTCTTCATACTGTTCATGGTTATTTCATAATCTTTGGAACGTGGGAGCCAAGAATAACCCTCCTTGCCTAAGCCCCGTACTCGGGCTTTACGACAAAATCCTGATCCAGCGTGAAAAAGGATTCGCAGCCATTTTCTGTCACGTAAAGCGTGTCCGATATGCCCATGGTTTTATCGCCTTCGACGCCCCACATCCACGGGATGATGTGAAATGTCATGCCTTCTTCCAGCACCGTCGAAATGCCTTGCTTTAGGCTGATGATGTAACCTTCGTCCCAGCTTGGCGGAAACGCGATGCCGATCGAATAGCCCGAACGCGTGATCAGCCTGCCGCCGATGTCGTTGTCGGTGATGATCGCGCGTACCAGATTATCGGCGTCCGAGACCGTCAGGCCGGGACGCATGATTTCTTTCAGCCGTTGCAGCGCAAATTTCATTTTTTGCTGAGCCTTATAGAATGTATCCGTCATATCGCCCAGAACGACGGTGCGCATCATCGCGGTATGGTAGCGCCGATAGCAGCCGCCGACTTCGAGGAATATGTGCTCGCCCGGTTGTACGATGCGTCCTTCCCAAGTTGCGTGGCCGATCATCGTGCGTGGGCCGCTGGTGACATAAGGCATTACTGCGGGAGTCTCGCCGCCCGCTCGAAACATGCCGGCACTGATCGCGGCTCCGATTTCGTTTTCGGTCGCACCGGCCACGCAAGCCTCGAATCCGGCCATCATACCGGCTTCGGTCGCATGGGCTGCCTTGCGCATGATTTCGATTTCCACAGGTGATTTCGTGATGCGTCCTTGTTCGACGATGCCGAAACAATCCAATAAACGCCCGTCGGTAAAGGTCGTGTGAATCGAGTCTTGATGATAGGCCGGAAAGAAGTAGCTGTTGCGTTCGTAACCGATATGTTTGCCATTCAAGCCGAATTCTCGAAGCGATTCCACGAGCATTTGAATGGCGTCGCCGGTATCGGGATAAGGTCGCGTGATTTCCACCCAAGTCCGCGCATAAACATTGGATTCTTCGAGTTTTCGAGTGATCATGAACGGCTCGTTGTCGAGCGGGATGACCAGGGCCTGAAAAAACGAATAGCCGGTCGTTTGATAGTCGGTTAGATACATCAGGTTTTCCGGATCGCTAATTACGACAGCGTCGAGCAGCCGTTTTTGCATCCGCCCACGCAGTTCGTCGATTCGGCGTTGGTATTCCGCGAACGGAAAAGTCATGTCGTCGCGTTCAATCATAAGGCCTCCAAAGCATCCGCTAAGACGCCCGAGAAAATCGTTAAACCTTCGAGCAGATCGGCTTCCGGAATCGTTAGCGGCGGAATCATTTTGATGACCTTGCCGCCAGTTCCGCAGGCGCTGAGTAGCAGTCCGTGTTCGAAGCAAAGATTGACGATGTTTTTCGCTAAGGCGCCGTCGGCGATGTCGAGTCCTTGCAGCATGCCTTTGCCGCGCACTTGAAGCCGCCCTTGACCGAAGCGCTCCGCCAAGTCTTCGAGATGCTGCTGCATCTTGGCGCCTTTGAGCGTGACATCATTCATCAATGCGTCATTGTCGAAATAGGACAGCGCGACTTTGCCCGCGATAAAGGAGAAGCCTTGGCCCCGGAAAGTGCCGGTATGTTCGCCAGGTTGCCAATGTTGGTCGTGTTCCGGCTTGACCAAATTCATCGCCAGCGGTGTGCCGAAGCCGCCGATGCCTTTGGCTAACGTGATAATGTCCGGTTCCAAATCCATGCCGTCAAAACTGAAATATTGACCGGTGCGCCCGCAACCTGCCTGGATGTCGTCAAAAATCAATAGCGCGCCCAGATCGTGCGCCAGTTTTTGCACGGCGTGCAACCATTCTCGACTGGCCACATTGACACCGCCTTCGGCTTGAATCGGTTCGACTAAAAACGCCGCCGGCGGTTCCAAGCCGCTCGACGAATCGGAAAATTGCGCGCGTAATTGCTCAAGCGATTCCAGGCCGCAGCCTAATTGACAACCGATACAAGGCTTTTCGCAGCCGAAGGGTTCATGACGGACATATTCCAGTGGTACGCCGGCGGCATTGCGGAAATATTGGTTTGCCGTGCAGGCCAGCGAGCCCAGTGTCATGCCGTGAAAACCGTGATTGAACGCAATGATCGTACGGCGCCCGGTGACCTTGCGCGCCAATTTCAGCGCGGTTTCGACCGCATTAGTTCCGGTCGGTCCCATGAATTGCATTTTGTAATTCATGTTTCGCGGTTTAAGCACGGAATTGGCGAAGGCTTCGATAAAATCGCGTTTCGCCGTGGTGTAGGTGTCCAGACTGTGGGCTACGCCATCCGCCTCGATAAAATCGATCAAGGCTTTTTTCATCAACGGGTTGTTGTGGCCGAAATTGAGTACACCGGCGCCTGCGAAGAAGTCGATATAGGATTTTCCCGACTCATCCACTTGACGGGCATTGGAGGCCGATTTGAAAACGGTCGGATACACACGGCAGTAGCCGCGAATTTCGGATTCCCATTGTTCAAAGACTTTCATGAATACTCTCCTTACGGTTGACAGGGCAACAAATCGCCCGATTAATGCTTATCCGGCAATATTGTTGCCGGATAACGCTTTTACTTGTGCTACGTTCGAGTGTGAAGTGAGTTAATCTCATCCGGCAAGGGCGCGCCGGCCAAACGGGCATAAATGCGCGCGACTCGATCGATCAATTTGTCATTGAAATCGTATTCGGGGCTATGGCAGGAGCGTTGATGTGCTGCAATGCCGTCATCGGTGCCGATTAAAGCGAAAGCGCCCGGAATCGCATTCAGGTAATAATGGAAATCCTCAGAGGCCATGATCGGAACAGGCGTATTTTGGCTTAGGCTACCCCCACCTAATTCCTGCATCAATGTCCGGCGATAAAAAGCTGCGGGTTCGGGGTGATTGATCGTCGCTCCATATCTTGGAAAGACGGTAACGTGGCAATCGACCTCATAAGCCGCGGCGGTGGCCGTTGAAATGTCCTGAATGCATTGCGTCAATCGGTCGCGTGTGAATTCGTGAGCAATGCGGAAGCTGCCGCCGATCAGAGCCTTGTCCGGAATCACGGTGGGCGAGCTGGAGGCTTCGATCGAGGTGACACTCAGTACGGCGGCTTCCTGAGGCGGCAGTCGACGCGATAGCGTCTGTTGCAGGGCCATGACGATAGCTGCTGCCGCAAGTACAGGGTCTCGACAGGCTTCCGGTTGGCTCGCATGACCGCCTTGTCCGTGTACTTCGATTTCGAAAGTTCCGTTACCCGCCATGACCGTGCCGTCGGGACAAACTGCCTGACCGAATGGAATCGCCGGCCAATTGTGCCATCCGAATATGACGTCGACATCTTCGAGCGCGCCGTCTTCGATCATACGTTTGGCGCCATGACCGCCTTCTTCGGCCGGTTGAAACAACAGGCTTACCGGGCCCGGCAAGCAGTCTTCGTGGATTTTGAGCCAGTGTGCGGCCGCGATCAGCGTGGCCGTGTGGCCGTCATGTCCGCAGGCGTGCATGCAGCCTGCCGTTTGCGAGGACCAAGCCACGCCGCTGTTTTCATGGATAGGAAGTGCGTCGATGTCGGCGCGCAAGGCGATGTGACGACCGCTTTTATTACGCGCCAATCGGGCCACGGTGCCGGTGTCGGCGCAGACGCGCCAAGCGATGCCTAAACGGGAAAGTTCATTGCGAATTCGCTTCGCGGTTTCCTGCTCCTGCCAGCTTAGTTCAGGTTTCCGATGTAGCGTATGGCGAAATGTCACTGAATCTTGAATTAACTGATCCCATTGTACGGCCATATTTCATTACTCCCGTTTGGGCTTTTCTTCCGGATTGCTAGGATGTTAAAGATTGCTATTACCGAAACAAGAAACCAGCAGACTTTCATCATAGGTAGCCTGAGTGGACTATAGGTAACACCATACCCTTTTTGGCTAAGCAGAACAAGAAAGGCTATAAAGACCAGCATTTCCCAATTTGGGGGTCAAAAAGGGTGTGGGTGTGCTTGGCGTTCGAGCTGTAGTTAAGCCCAGCACCTAAATTCCATAGGCCATTGGTAATGATTTAAAATCATGGGTAATTTAGTTACTGGGTTTGCGGCGTTCCTCGATAGGCACATCCCACATACTAAGATCGGCGAAACTGCTCAAATTGGGAATTGCTGCTAAAAAGGCAGTTATTTGGAATATAAAACAAGGAAAGAAAGGCAAGGTTTTAAGTAACTATTCAGTACATGGAGGTTGGTTGGTGCCCGACACCTTTTCGTACATGACTTATGCTGAATAATTACGGTTTTAAAAGTCAAAGCTTAATGACTTTTATCAGGTTTAGGCGAAAAGATGCCGAAAACTTTAACTATGACCCAGTGGCTGCAGGCAGGTTTTTAAACACAGTTCGCGAATACAGCGATGCGATGCTTGGTCCAGGCAATGAAAATCAGCCGCACAGAGTTGTCGGTTTGCTAGAAGTAACTGAATTTTCTCCGGATCGATCTCGATGCGTATCGGGCATGGTTTGTCATAGAAATCCGACTTTTCTTGCATTAGGTTATTTGCCGGAAAAGAAGCTTTCTGGCGTCGGAAACGAATTGCCGACATTTTTGCGAACAACCAGCGGCCTAGTGCGATTTGAGAATAATATAATTCCAACAATTGTTTGATGGCTAATTCAACAGATAGCGATAGTGGATTTAATTTTAAAATGTTCATATATGGCTTTATGTGTTGGTTTCCGGGACGCAATGAGCTTTTGCTGTAATAGTAATGAGAACGATTGTTATTTGCAAATAAATTATTTAACTCTGTTAACCCTGCTCGATAGTGCTTGTGGCATAGCCTAACAATAGATAATTGATTCTTCGGGAAGTATAGAGAGAAACCGTAATTTACTTCATGACATAGCTAAATGACTCTTGTTTGCATTTACAACTGTGATAAAGTTACTTTCGTTTTAACGTTATTCGGATTTAATTTATGTTTTTAACGTGCCGATTTCCCAAGGCTCTGGCCGGCGTTACCCTATTATTTTTGTCAGCCGGCGCTTATTCGGACCCTTTGAATCAAGCAATCGACACCGGTCTGTCGACCAATAAAGCAGCCGTCGATTCGCAAAAAACCATCGACCGGCTCAGCGATCAAACTCAAAAAATGCTCGAGGAATACCGCACGGCAAGCCGTCATGCGGATACCTTGAAGACTTACAACCAACATCTAAAAGATTTGCTTGCTTCTCAGCATCAGGAGAAAACCTCTCTCGAACGTCAGCTAGACCGGATTGAGGACACGCAACGCGAAATCGTGCCGTTGATTCTGCGCATGCTCGACAGTCTCGAGCAATTCATCGCGTTGGATGTGCCGTTTTTGCCTGAAGAGCGTCAGGAGCGCTTGAGTCAGTTGAAAGACATGATCAATCGCGCCGACGTCACCCCCGCCGAAAAATTTCGCCGCATCATCGAAGCGTTTCAAGTTGAAAACGAATACGGCAATACTATCGAAGCTTATCGGGCAGATCTCCAATTGGGCGGAACTGTCAGTTCGGTCGATTTTTTGCGCTTGGGCCGTGTAGCGTTGTATTTTCAACGTCTCGACGGTAGTGAAACCGGTTACTGGAATAAAGAGACGCAATCTTGGGAAACTTTACCTTCGAGCTATCGTAATGCGATACGCGACGGGCTAAGAATTGCCCGTAAGGAAGCCGCGCCCGATTTATTGACGTTACCGATACCGGCGCCGGAGGCAAGCCAATGAGATTAATGATTTTACTGCTGGCCGGTTTATTGGTGTCCGGTAATGCGATAGCCGACCGGCTTACGCTCGATCAATTGCTGAAAGAAATTCAAAAATCCCATGGCATCGAAGGCAAAATTAATCGCGAACGCGAGGCCCGGTTCGTTGCCGATCATGCCAAGCAGCAGGAATTGCTGCAGTCGGCTAAAAACGAATTGGCGGCTCAAGAACGTTTGAGCAAGCAATTGAAGGATCAAATGGAGGCGAACGAGCAAGAACTCGATCGTTTGCAAAACGAGCTCGATAGCCGTAGCGGTATTCTGCGCGAATTGACCGGCGTCGCGAAACAAGCTGCCGGCGATTTGAAAGCCGATCTGGAAAACTCGATCGTTTCGGCGCAGTTTCCGGAACGTTCCGGAAAATTGGCCGCGATGACGCAAAGCAAGGCATTGCCAACCTTGGAGGAGCTTGAATCGCTTTGGTTCTATCTGCTTCAGGAAATGACCGAATCCGGCAAGGTCGTCAAATTTAATAGCGATATTTTGACGGCTTCGGGCGAGCCGCGCCAGGCCGAAGTTGTGCGCATCGGCACTTTCAATGCGATTGCCGACGGGCAGTATCTCCGCTATTTATCAGAAACCGGAAAATTGGCCGAATTGGCGCGGCAACCGGGCAGCAATTATAACAGTCTTGCCGAGAAATTTGCCTCGGCATCATCCGGGACCGTTGATTTAGGCGTCGATCCGACACGCGGAGTGATTTTAAGCATGCTCATCCAAGCGCCCGATTCTATTGAACGAATTCAACAAGGCGGGGGGATCGGCTACATTATCTTGCTGTTGGGCGGTTTCGGTCTTATTTACGGACTGTATCGTTTGTTGATGTTAACGCAAACTCATAAGCGGGTTAACGAGCAAATTTCCTCGACAGAGGTTTCCGAAGCCAATCCTCTAGGCCGCATCATTGCTGCGGTTGAAGAAAATCAGACGCAAAATACCGAAACGCTAGAATTGATTCTCGACGAAGCGATCACCCGCGAGGTGCCAGTCTTAGAAAAAGGCTTGTCGATGATCAAACTATTGGCCGCAGTCGCACCGCTGTTGGGACTGCTCGGTACCGTTACCGGTATGATCGCGACCTTCCAATCGATCAGTCTATTCGGTACCGGCGATCCGAAATTGATGGCGAGCGGGATCTCGCAAGCCTTGGTTACGACGATGCTGGGTTTGTGCGCAGCCGTTCCTTTACTGTTTTTGCATAGTCTATTGGCTTACCGTAGCCGTGCGCTGATTCAAATTCTGGATGAACAAAGTGCCGGCATCATCAGTCGCCGGGCCGGGAAGTAATGAACGGGTTGTTCGCTATTTTCGATTCGGTCGGCCATTTTCTCGATAGCGGCGGCATCGTTTTGAAGGTTATTTTGTTCGTTTCTATCGGCTTGTGGTGCCTGATCGCCGAACGTTTGTTGTATTTTCGGTTTAACTATCCGAAGGATCGGCAAGTATGGCTGGAACAATGGGAAAGCCGTGTCGATAAAAGTTCTTACGATGCGCATAACATTCGAAATTTTATTATTTCCGAAGCGAAGCTGACGATGGGTAAGTCGTTGACTATCATCAAAATGCTGATCGCCTTATGTCCGCTACTCGGACTATTAGGTACCGTGACCGGTATGATCCACGTATTCGATGTAATGGCCGTGACCGGAACAGGTAATGCCCGGGCGATGGCTTCCGGTATTTCGCTGGCGACGATTCCGACCATGTCGGGAATGGTGATTGCGATCGCCGGTCTTTATTTCAGTAAAACGATTGAAGAACGCGTCAGCGACGAAACCCATCATTTAGCCGATTTATTGAAATTCCAATAACGAGATTGTTTATTTATGCGACGTACTACCAGCCGCTCGACATCCGATCAAATTTCCGATATCGATATGACACCGATGCTCGACATCGTGTTCATTATGTTGATTTTTTTTATCGTAACGACATCTTTCGTCAAAGAATCCGGTATCGATGTTAATCGACCCACCGCGCAAACGGCCGAGAAAAAAGAACAGGCCAATATTATTGTGTCGATCAAGGCCAACGGCGAAATATGGATCGATAAACGCGCGGTCGATGTCAGGGCGGTTAGAGCCAATGTTGCGCGCTTGCAGGCCGAAAATCCGCTCGGTTCTGTCATCATTGCCGCCGATCGCGACACCAAGACCCACGTTCTGGTTCAAGTTATGGATCAAATTCGATTGGCCGGTATCACTAATGCGGCGATTGCGACGGAAACGGAATCGAAGTGAAGCGTTTTTCGATTTCTTTATTGGCCGGGCTAGGCGTTACGCTGGCTTTGTTTTGGCTGATGCAAGCGATGGTGATGCACAGAGAAAGCGGTTTGAAGAAAACCGATAACGTGCAAATGGTCGAATTCGTTCGCTTGAAACGAGAGACCAAGCCTCAGGTTCAGGAAAAAAAGATCGTCAAACCGCCGCCTCCGCCGGAAAAACGTCCGCCGCCCCCGCCGATGCAAACGCAGCACACACAACCGATGGCCGCCGCTCAACCGAATTTAGCGATTCCGAATTTGAGCGTGCAGTTACCGAGCGCTCGTTTCGGCGGTTCGGCTCTGGAAGGCTTGACGGCTGGAGCGGCAGCTACCTCGCCTGCCGCGCCGAGCGCAGCGGTCGGTACCGGCACGATCACGACCGATGTTATACCATTGGTACGTATTCCGCCGCGTTATCCGATGCGTGCGGCGAGCCGGCGTATCGAAGGTTGGGTGAAGGTAGAGTTCACGATTACGAAAACCGGCGAAGTCAGCGATGCGGTTGTGGTCGAATCGCACCCTAGCAGTATTTTTAACCGCGAAGCGCTGGCCGCCGTTAAGCGTTGGAAATTCAAAGCGAAAGTGGTCGATGGCAAGGCCTACGAACAAAGGGCTCAACAAACCTTGGAGTTTAAACTGTCCAAATGAAGCGAACGCACTTATTTAGCTTACTGCTTGTTTCATTAATGAATGCGCCGGTTGCAGCCGCGGCTGATTCCAAGCAAGCGACAATTTCTCCGGCGCTGTATCAAAAAATTCAGTCTACGGAGCGACTTATCGCCGATAAGGCTTACGGCAAGGTCGAACAGCAGTTGTTGGCGATGGTCGGCGAAGTCAAGGCCGGCGGCTTGGATCAAGCCGTCGTGTTGCGGAGCCTGGCTTCGGTTTATGCGCTCAAGGAACAGTATGCAAAGGCAGCCCAATGGCTGTCAAAAGCCGTTGCATTAAATGCCCTGCCTGACAAACAACAGCAAGATGCGCTTTTAAACCTGGGGCAGCTGTATTTGGCTTCCGAGCAATATGCCAAGGCGATTGAGGCTTTAAAGCCATGGCTGGCAAAAAATTCGGTGCCGGATGCACAAACTCATGTGTTGTTGGCGAATGCCTATACTCAGTTGAAACAATATCGTAATGCCTTGCCGCATATTTCCAAGGCCATTCAATCGACTGCCAAGCCCGAGGATTCATGGTATCAGCTGCAGCTCGCGTTGTTTTATGAATTAAAAGACTATCAATCGGCGATCCCGTTATTGCGCAAGCTGATGGTCGTTAATCCGGAAAAAAAAGACTATTGGACGCAGTTAGTTTCTGTTTACCAGCAATTGAACCAGTTTACGCAAGCGGCCACGGTCATGCATCTGGCATACAAAAAAGGCCTATTGAATTCGGAAAAGGAGATTTTGGATTTGGTTAATTTATTTCTATATGCCGGGCTGCCATATAAAGCCGGCTCAGTATTGCGGTCCGAGCTTGATGCGAAAAAAGTTACGAGTACGGTAAAAAATTGGGAATTACTAGCTAACGCCTGGAAGCAGGCAAGGGAGCTGGAAAAAGCAATTCAAGCTTTCGAGATGGCCTCTAAACTCGATGACAAAGGCAGTCTTTATCAACAGCTCGGACAAATCTATTATGAACAAGAGAACTGGAAGGCAGCCATTGCCGCGATGAATAAGGCATTGGCGAAGGGAGGATTGAAACAGCCCGGCCAAGCTTATATGATTCTTGGGATGAGTTATTATGAAAGCAATAACACCGAACAGGCCCGCCAATCTTTTGCCAAGGCGAAAAGTTTTCCGAAAAATAGAAAAAACGCAGAGCAATGGCTCAGTTATCTAAGTAAAAACAACGAGACTTCTTGAGCGGCAAAGCCACTCGATAGCAGAGCTCAAAAACTATGGGCTCTGCTACAAGGAGATTGTTTTAAACAACTCTGAGATTGGGGTCGTCGTACAATCGACGTTTTTTCCAGCCGGCAAATTGGCTATCGTCGAATTCCAGGTCATTGTCTATCGCATATTCATAGCAACTACGGAATAAGCGCGCGGTACGAAACGCGTGCAATTCATCATCGGCAGTGACTTTTTCGACATTGCCGACCTGAAAGGTTTTGTTTCTGGACTTCCCGTCCTTGACCCAAAACACCGTATAGCATAAGTAACTCTTATCCTTGCGATGGTCGTACTTGATTGTCCTAGAAACGCCGGTCAGTCCCGTAGTCGTTTTATTTTTCGGGGGCTTGAGAAAGCGCGTCTTACTCCCTTTCAAAGCCACCAACATTTGATCGCGCCAAGCGATAGCGGCTTTTAAGGATTTATTTTTGTTTCCCCAAAGCTTATGAGAAAAATAACGACTGGTTTCCTTGCCTCGCCGAACGATTCGGACCTGGTACCCGAATACATCGGGTTCTGTGATTTGTTTATGTTTTACCATAGCATTTGAACCTACTAACGGTTTTCACCATTTGTTGAACAGAGAATATTTGCCGCTAATACATCGAGGTTATTCCGCGTGAAGCAGAAAAATATTACAAATTTATGAAAGCCTACTAATGTAAGCCTATGCTTACAAATTATCCTCATTCCCAAAATAAAAGCAAGTTAAAAGTTAGGTAATTGTGACAATTCCCTAGTATTTTGATGTAGAATGCGGCTATGCCACCTCTTGGTGGTTGTCCTCAACTCATAACCTTCTATTTTTAAACACTTGGAGACATTCGATGAGCGTATTAGTAGGTAAACAAGCCCCCGACTTTACTGTTCCTGCCGTATTGGGCAATGGCGAAATAGTCGATGCTTTTAATTTTTCCGAAGCGACAAAAGGAAAATATGCGGTAGTCTTCTTTTACCCGCTGGACTTTACCTTTGTTTGCCCTAGCGAATTGATCGCTCTCGATCATCGCATTGACGAGTTCAAAAGCCGTGGCGTCGAAGTGATTGCCGTTTCAATCGATTCCCACTTTACACATAATGCATGGCGTAATACACCGGTCAACAAAGGCGGTATCGGCCCGGTCCGTTATACAATGGCGGCTGATATTTCACACGGTATCTGTAAAGATTACGATGTTGAAGCTGCAGCACCGGCCGTTGCTTATCGCGGAACTTTCTTGATCGACAAGGACGGCGTGGTTCGTCATCAAGTCGTTAATGATCTGCCTCTGGGCCGTAACATGGATGAATTGATTCGTATGATCGACGCCCTGCAATTCTTTGAGGAAAATGGCGAAGTCTGCCCAGCGGGCTGGAACAAAGGCGATTCGGGTATGAATGCAAGCCCTGAAGGCGTTGCGGATTATCTGGAGAAAAATGCCGACAAGCTCTAATCGAATGATTCGATAGGCTTAAAAAAAAGGCGCATTGCCAAACGGCAATGCGCCTTTTTTTATTTTAATAATCCGCAATTTACTGATTGTTTTGTTTCGATTCGGCCGCATCGACCAGATATTTCTTTCGAATGAACAGTGTGGCAAGTATCGCAAGTAATGCAGGTGTTAAAATGATCACGAACTTCAAGATACCCGAATTTCCTGCAAGCGTATCCAAATGTAAACTTTTAATCGTTAATTTGGCGATCCACCAAGTCAACCAGTAGCCGACCAAACCGGTTACCGCCCAGTTCATCGGGTTTTCACCTAACTTTTTCGCAGTTTGGTAAAACCATACCAGCATAACGATTCCGGCAATTTGAGCAAACAACATTGAGTTACCCTCCCTCTTTTTTTATTAAATCGTGTGCCTGAATGAAATCCCTTTGAGGGATTCATGATGACACGGCGTTTATTTTAATAATGCAATCGATCCATCACGATCTGATTTCGTTAACCCATTCGGAACTTAGGCATCCGGCGGCCTTGCGCAATATTTCGATTGATTTAAGCCGCATAAGCGCTTAACGTAACGAATGGGCTATCATAATAATTCAAATTGAATCGCTAATCACATCTTTATTCACAAAGGAGACTGGCTGTGTTAAAAACCCTGAAAATAGTTTTATCGGTTTTTGCGGCTATTATTTTGCTCATTGTGATTGCAGCAGCGGCTTTGCCGTTATTGTTCAGTCCTAATGATTTCAAGCCGCAAATTGCTTCGGCGGTTAAAGACAAAACCGGCCGTGATTTGACTATCGGGGGCGATATCGAATTATCGATCTTTCCATGGATTGGCGTTACTGCCGAAAAACTGTCTTTAAGCAATGCCGAGGGTTTTCAAGAAATTCCGTTCGCTGAAATCGAAAACGCGCAAATCAGAGCCAAATTACTGCCCTTATTTTCGAAAAAGTTTGAAGTGGATCGCGTCGTCTTGAAAGGCTTGATGTTAAATCTAGAAAAAAACGATGCTGGCGTAAACAATTGGGATGACTTAAAGCGAACAAAACCCGAGGCGCATACCGCAGCAACATCGACCGAGTGGGAAGATGCCGATACTGCCGACACAGACAAAGACGCCGAAGAGTTTAAGACGGTGGTTGGCCTAGCGGTTGCAGGTGTTTCGCTTGAAAACGCCCAGTTGAATTGGCACGACAGGCAAAACGATAAGCGCTTTTCGATCAAGGAATTGAATCTTGTTTCGGGCGACCTGGCTTTTGGCAAGCCCATCGATTTTAAACTTGGATTTATATTGGATCAGCCTGAACAAGAAAGAACCAGTCATTACCAATTGTCCTCTGCCGTGTCGCTTAGCGAAAATTTTGATCATTTTGAAGTGACCCGATTCGATTTATCTACCGAGATTCGGGGAAAAGACATTCCGGGCGGTTCCTTGTCGGCAAAAATGGCGGCTCTAGCCGAGCTGAACTTAAATGCACAAACGCTGGAATTAACCAAGTTCGATGTCGAATCCGGACAATTACATGCGACAGCAACGCTAACCGGCACGAATATCGTCGACGCACCCGTTTTCGAGGGCCCGGTGAGTATTGCACGCTTTAATCCATCGGCATGGTTAAAGCACGCCGGCATCGACCCTCCTATTATGCGTGATGCGCAAGCATTGACGTCATTTGGCGCGGATTTCAGATTACAGTTATCTTCCGAGGCGGCGGATATACAAAGCATTAGCATTCAACTCGACGATAGCGCGATTAAAGGTAACGTTCGCGTCGATAATTTCGACGATCCGGCAATCTCATTCAACTTAAATGTCGATAGCTTAAATGCCGATCGATATTTAGCGCCTGAAGACGAATCGGATAAGACAGCGCAACCGATTGCAGGACCTGCGGCGGCGGCCGCTGCAGGCGCTTCGATGATTCCGGTTGAAACCTTGAGAGATTTGAATATCAACGGTTTGTTATCGATCGGCCGGCTCACGATTAGTAATCTATTACTGCACGGAGTCGATCTCAAGTTGGCTGCCAAAGACGGTAAGGTCAATACTGAACAAGGTGTAAAAGCATTTTATCAAGGCTCTTATGAGGGCGCGATGAATCTGGATGTGACCGGCGTGTTGCCGCAATGGAGGCTCAACGAAAAATTCAGCGGGATACAAATTGAACCCTTGTTGAACGATTATGCCGGCAGTGCGAAAATTGCCGGTACATTAACCGCATCGACTAAATTACAAGCAAGCGGCAATGATAGCAAAGCGCTTAAATCTTCGTTGAACGGTCAGGTTGATTTTTTTTTCAAGGACAGCATTATTCGCGGTTTTAATCTGCAACAAATGATCGACGATGCTAAATCGTTGTTAAAAGGCGCGCCGGTTCTCCGAGACAATCCGAAAGATCAAACCGCTTTTTCCGAAATCAAGGGTAGTGCGCGAATTGTCAATGGGCTTATTAGCAATAACGATCTTATTGCTACGGCTTCCAAGATCGAAGCCACCGGGAAAGGTACCGCTGATTTGAAATCCGAACGGGTCGATTATCAGGTCAATGCGAAACTGGTACGTAGCAAAGTGGCTGAAAGTACGTTCGACAAAATCAAGGAATTGCCAATCGTCATTAACATCACCGGTAATTTCAAAGATCCGCAATATAAACTCGATATTGCATCCATGCTCAAAGACCAGCAACTTGAAAAGCTCGAGCGCAAAAAAGACAAGTTACTGGACAAACTCGACAAAAAAGTCGGTCCCGGCGTCTCTGATATATTGAAAAGGTTTTTTTGACGGCGTGTAGGGCAATGCCGAAGGTTGAGCCTTGAAAGGTATAATGCGTTAAATCCATAATCATTGGGTTCATTGAACCCGACCATTGCTAAAGGAGGCAGTCAAGATGTCCGAATATAGAAAATACCACTGTATGGAATGCGAGCACATTTACGACGAAGCAAAAGGCGATCCTGACAGCGGCATCGCGCCCGGTACGCGTTGGGAAGATATTCCCGACGACTGGGTCTGCCCTATTTGCGGGGCACCGAAAAGTTTTTTCAAGTTGTTGGTTCTGCCTTAAATAACGCAAGAGCCGGCTTCACGGTGGCCTGTTCGGTAAGTAATCGGGCCGATTTTTTTGGCTATGTTCGCGTTAATAGTTGAACAAATGAATACTACGCTAATGTCGAAACTTGAAAATTGTAGGGTACGCTGCGCTTACCACAGCAGTCCCGCCCGCCGTTTAAAGTGCCCTCATGTGATGTCTGGCATCGACATTTGGTACGCATAGCGTACCCTACGATCTACTTTGAATTTTTAAGTACTCCCGGAAGTGGTGGGTGTTTTCAACTCTTAACCGAATACAGAGCCTTTGTTTTCCGGGGTGATGAAAATATCGTCATGATCGTTAGGTCATTTCATGACTATTCCTTGATAATTTTTGATTCCAATGACTCCAAGCGAATTTCAAGACCGGCTATTGGTGTGGTTCGATAAGCACGGACGCCATGACTTGCCTTGGCAAAATCCGGCGTCACCTTACAAAGTTTGGGTTTCCGAAGTCATGTTGCAGCAAACGCAAGTGGCAACCGTAATTCCTTATTTCAATGCATTTATCACTCGCTTTCCCGATATTCAATCTCTCGCAGAGGCTTCGGTTGATACGGTTTTGCAGTATTGGGCGGGTCTTGGTTATTATGCTAGGGGCCGCAACTTGCACAAATGCGCGCAAATCATTGCGGAGCGCGGTTCGTTTCCTGATAGCTTGGACGAACTGCTCGATTTGCCCGGAATAGGACGCTCGACTGCCGGCGCGATATTGAGCATCGCGTTCAAGAAAAGCCATCCGATACTGGATGGGAATGTCAAAAGAGTGCTGACCCGCTTCGCCGGGATTAGCGAATGGCCCGGCTCGACAGAAACCAGTAAGACGCTCTGGAAACTGAGCGCGTTGTATACGCCGGTCCATCGTGTCGAAGACTATACTCAGGCGATTATGGATCTAGGCGCCACGATTTGTACCCGGGGCAAGCCTAATTGTACTGTTTGTCCGCTCGTTTCGGCTTGCAAGGCTCTTATAGAAAATAAAACGGCGACTATACCGGCTCCGAAAACTGCGCGTAAGCAACCGGTAAAGCAGGTTTATTTTTTATGTTTGATCGCAAACGAGAACAGTATTTTGCTGGAGCAAAGACCGAGTGCCGGAATCTGGGGAGGCTTATGGAGTCTCCCAGAATTCGATACGGTAGAATCGGCACGCTCGTGGTGTATGATTCGTCATATCGACATCATTAATGAATACACGCTACCTGAAGTGCGTCATACTTTTTCGCATTATCATTTGGATTTTACGCCTCTGCACTTCCAAACCAATAACCCTAATGATTTTGTGATGGAAGCAAACCGTATGCTCTGGTATAAACCTGAGCAATTTTCTTCACTTGCTTTGGCTGCGCCGATCAAGCGGCTGTTGCAACAAATTTATAAGGACTGACTATGACCAGAATCGTTCGCTGTGCAAAATTAGGTATCGACGCCGAAGGCCTTGATGCGCCTCCGTTTCCGGGGCCTAAAGGACAGCAAATATTCGATACGATTTCAAAACAAGCTTGGCAGGATTGGCTTAGTTTGCAAACCATGCTGATCAATGAGCATCGTTTGGCCAGTTTCGATCCTAAAGCTAAAAAATTTCTTGAGGAAGAACGGAATAAATTTTTATTCGGCGGCGGGGCTGAAATGCCCGAAGGATACGTGCCCCCAACAAAATAAAGCGAAAGCTTATATGTGTTGCAGTCCGTTGGTGTCTCGCAAAGCTGAAGCCAAAAGGGCTGCATCACATTTTGCCAAACCTGAGTTCGGTTTAGGAAACAGCCAATAGTAGGCATCTCTTCCAGAAGAAGCCGTGAATGCATCCGTGTAGGCTTGAGCACTGCATCCATGCCGCACACACTTCTTCCAGAGCTACCTGATACTGTCTTATTACTGTGTGCCGTATGATTTTTTGAGGTTGCCTATTGGCTGAAGCTCCAAAATGCCGATGTAAATAAGGAATATGCACAAAATAACTTATACAAGTAGTAGGCTTTGTGGCGGTTTGGTGACTCGCTTGACAGGACGCCGTGAACCCAGCACCTAAATTATCCAAGATGATTAACCATGGCCAATAGGCTATGGAATTTAGGTGCTGGGTGAATACGTCCGTGTAGGCTTGACGGCGGAATCTGATTGCCATGGATGGCATGAATGCAGATTTTGCAGGAGCAAAAATCTGCCCTGCCGCCGACACCTGTCAATCGAGCCAACAACCCCCCTTCCAACAGTTGTCTAAGTTATTTCATGCTCGTTCCTAAGTCCGTTAAATCGGCGAGATTAAACGGATTCCACCTTCATCGACCTTCCTGTCCCAGCTTTTCGAGTCGGCGCAACCACTTTCGCCTTTTATCGTGACCGATGGCTTCTACCATGCCGATCAGCGTGTCTTTGGTTGGACCGATACCGCAGAAACCCAGTATATTTCTCTCCAGACTTTTCAAGCTATGAGCTAAATAAATGAAGCGGTATACGAAAGCCGGCATGCCCATGGTCACGACTATTCGCGCGCTTCTTCCTGATAGACATTTTTTCCATGGCTTACCTTCTGCAGATTTGGCTGCGGCGAATCCGGGTCTGAATACTTGTTCGAGAAACGCTTTCAGATAGGCGGGCATGCTGCCGAGCCATAATGGGTAGATGATGACGAGATGATCCGCCCATTGAATGATGTCCTGGGCTTGTCGAATCGATTCGCTTATGGCCCCTTGTTCGAATTCATGTTGTGTACGGAGAATCGGAAATTCGATTCGGGCAATGTCGATCATTTTGATTTGATGCCCTTCCGAACGGGCTCCGTCGGCATAGGCTTTAGCAAGGGCTCGGCAAAATCGTTGCTCGTCCGAATCGGGATGTCCTTGAATGATCGCAATGCATTTTGCCGTCATAACGTATTTCCAAATTAATCGGATTTCGACCGCACTTCTAAGCTATGGGGTCTCGTCGATTGATAAAACAAAGGGCCTGTTCGACTTGATAATGTGAGGGTTAAATAGGAGCCAATCCATCAAGTGGTGCCGCGATCCGCCAAAAACGTGTTATTTGCGTGCTATTGCACTTAAAAATTAACGCTTCATCGAATCGAAAAATTCTGAATTAGTCTTGAAGTCCTTGAGCTTGCCTAATAAGAACTCGGAAGCCGCCATTTCATCCATAGGTTGTAGGATTTTCCGCAATATCCAAGTCTTTTGCAGCTCTTCAGAGTCGACCAGGTATTCTTCACGACGAGTTCCGGAGCGATTGATATTGATCGCCGGATAAATCCGTTTTTCAGCCAATTTGCGGTCTAGGTGCAATTCCATGTTGCCGGTGCCTTTGAATTCTTCGTAAATCACGTCATCCATTCTCGAACCGGTATCGATCAATGCAGTTGCAATGATCGTGAGGCTTCCCCCTTCCTCGATATTTCTTGCGGCACCAAAGAAGCGCTTTGGTTTTTCCAAGGCATTTGCGTCGACACCGCCGGTTAATACCTTACCGGAAGAAGGTACTACGGTATTATATGCGCGAGCTAATCGAGTAATCGAATCTAACAGGATGACTACATCGTGTTTATGCTCGACTAGTCTTCGCGCTTTTTCGATTACCATATCGGCCACTTGCACATGCCTCGTTGCGGGTTCGTCGAAGGTGCTGGAAATAACCTCGCCGCGTACGCAACGTTCCATTTCGGTTACCTCTTCAGGGCGCTCGTCGATCAATAACACGATCAAATAACATTCGGGGTTTTTTTCGGCGATGGAATGGGCCAAGCTTTGCATGATCATCGTTTTACCGGCTTTCGGCGGTGAAACGATCAAGCCGCGTTGTCCTTTGCCGATCGGTGCTATTAGATCGATAATGCGGCCCGTTAAGTCCTCGCTGGTGCCGTTGCCCTTTTCTAATGTGAAGCGTACGTTCGGAAACAGGGGGGTGAGGTTGGTAAAGAGAATCTTGTTTTTGGTATTTTCGGGCGCTTCGAAGTTAATGTTTTGAACTTTGAGCATCGCGAAGTAACGTTCCGATTCCTTCGGTGGACGAATTTTGCCGCTGACCGTGTCGCCGGTGCGTAGGTTAAAGCGTCTTATTTGGCTGGGTGAAACGTAAATATCGTCGGGGCCGGCTAAATAAGAGCAGCCGGGTGTGCGAAGAAAGCCGAAACCGTCTTGTAAAATTTCCAATACACCATCGCCGTAAATGTCCTCGCCGCTTTTGGCTTGTTTTTTTAAAATGGCGAAGATGAGATCTTGTTTGCGCGTTCTGGCGACATTTTCGAGCCCCAATGACTCCGCAATATCAATAAGTTCGCTGACTTGTTTTAGTTTTAACTCGGTTAGATTCATAGATTAACGGGAACTCGAAGGAATGATAAGCACGGCGAACGGCCGTAAAACAAAGGAATGGTAAAATTTTTGGATTTTACCCATAGACGGGTAAGGAAGATGCCGAAAAAAGCAGCGCGATTATATATCAAAATAGTCGGGGTCGTCCAAATAAATTACGACAACCCCGAGTTCGCTGGAATATTAATGAACGGGTATAAAACTAAATTAGACAACTGACGCAGGATTTTTGTTCGTATTCAAGGCGCGTAAACAGGCGTTAATCTATGTAACTGTTTGCGCAAAGCTTCCGCTTCTGCTGACGCTCTTTGTCTATATCCATGTAGCTGACGCAGAAGACGGACAAAAAGACCTGTCGGTTGAATTACTTAATAAAATTCACGTTCCTAAATATTGTTATCGATGAAATCGGCTAGTTGCGATTTAGTCAAGGCGCCAACTTTAGTCGCCTCCACTTCGCCGTCTTTAAACAGCATTAGAGTCGGTATGCCGCGAACGCCGTAATGCTGTGGCGTTTGCGGGTTTTCATCGATATTGAGTTTGACGACAGTCAAGCGACCGGCATATTCCTTGGCGATTTCATCTAGAACCGGTGCGATCATCCGGCAAGGTCCGCACCATTCAGCCCAATAGTCAACTAGCACAGGACCGCCTGCTTTTAGTACGGTTTCGTTAAATTCACCATCAGTTACATGAAGGACTGACTCACTCACGCTATTCTCCAAAATTGCTAAAATTGTGACTATAGGAGTGCCGGCGTTATTTTGTCAATCACTTTCAGCTTTTTTAAGTTATGCTATAGGGCTATGAATACAACGCATCTTACTCAAACCCGATTCAGCAATTTGGAGCTATCCGATTCGATATTGCGCGGACTGACCGAGGCCGGCTTTACGCATTGTACTCCAATTCAGGATCGTTCGTTGCCTTTGTCATTAAGAGACAAGGATATCGCCGGGCAAGCTCAAACCGGGACCGGCAAAACAGCAACCTTTTTACTGGCTACTTTTCAGCGCTTAATCAACGACGAAAGCGAAAAGATCAAAAATCCCAGGGCGGTTATTTTAGCGCCAACCCGGGAGCTTGCTATTCAGATTCATAAAGATGCCTTATTGTTGGGCAAATATTTAAATCTTAAGCTAGCGCTGATATACGGCGGCACCGATTATAAAAAACAAATGGACACGATCAAGTCCAATGTCGATATTGTCATCGGCACACCGGGCCGTATTATCGACTTTTATCGACAAGGAACTTTTACGTTGGATAACGTGCAAGTAATGGTGCTCGATGAAGCCGATCGGATGTTCGATTTAGGGTTCATCAAGGATATTCGATTTCTGTTAAGAAGGATGCCGCCGGCCGATAAGCGATTGAATATGCTGTTTTCGGCAACTTTATCTTACAAAGTGACTGAGTTGGCTTATGAGCATATGAATCAACCGGTACTCATCAAAATCGAAACGGAAGAAGTTACTTCCAAGGCCATTCGGCAAAGTGCGTTTTGTCCGTCCAACGAACAGAAAATTCCGCTATTGTTGGGTGTACTGAAAAAATATGAGCCGCAACGCAGCATTATTTTCGTCAACACCAAGCGTTGTGCCGAACGGCTTAACGACTATCTGAATGTCAATGGTTTCGTCACCGCTGTTTTGAGCGGCGATGTCCCTCAGGAAAAACGTCAGCGGCTATTGACCGATTTCCAGGAAAACAAAATTAGGCTCATGATCGCGACCGATGTCGCGGCGCGCGGGTTGCATATTGCCGACGTGTCGCATGTGATCAATTACGACCTGCCTCAGGAAGTCGAGGATTATGTCCATCGAATCGGCAGAACCGCACGTTTCGGTGCCAGCGGCGAAGCGATCAGTTTTATTTGCGAGGAATACGCCTATTCGATGCCGGACATCGAAACGTATATCGGTCAAAAAGTGCCGATTCAACCGATAACGGCCGATTTGCTGCCTGAAGTCGTTAAGCCTGAGCGTAAACCTCGGGCGGAGAATGCCACTCGTCATGGCCAAGGCAAGCGTTCGGAAAAACCGAAAAAAAAGCCGGCGCGGCGAAGTAAGTCTGCTCAAGCCGCTACAAACCCTGCATCAGCTCCCGAAAGTCCTCAATAGCCGGAAACTCGTCTATCAGTCTTTTCGAACGAGTGCTGTCCGGTTTACTAACCGATATCAAATAATTGATGCCGTATTGCCTGGCTGAATTCAAGACTGCCAGGCTGTCATCGACCAATAGCGTACGTTGCTTGTCGAACGATTGATGGTTTTCCAGTAAACGCCAGAATCCCGGCTGTTCCTTCGGAAAGCCGAAATCATGCGAGCAGATAATAGCGTCGAAAAACGGCTGCAAACAGGTTTTTTCCATTTTCAGGTCCAAACTGCTCCTGTGCGCGTTGGTCACCAAAAAAAGATTTTTCGATGATTGCCTAACTTTTTCGAGAAATTCGGTGACATGCGGCAAGACCGCGATCAATCCCGCTATTTCGGCTTTGAGGCCGGCAATATCCAATTCCAAGACTTCGCTCCAATAATCCAGGCAATACCATTCCAACTTGCCTTCCATGCTTTTGAAGCGGGGTTCCAATTGATATTTGGCCGTTTCAACAGAGATGCCGGTTTTTTCGGCGAATTTCAACGGCACGAATTCCAGCCAGAAATGATTGTCGAAATTCAAATCCAACAACGTGCCGTCCATGTCCAGTAAGACAGTATCAATTTTTTTCCAATCGATCATTTTTTTCAATTAATCAAAAGAAGTGGGTTATATTTATCAATCATCAGTTAAAAATATAGCCAATAATGCGCGAAAAACCGACACTTCTCAATAAAACCGTGATCGCCGAAAGCCGGTTATTCCGTATCGAATCGCTCGACATCGAGTTTAGCAATGGCGAACAACGTAATTTCGAACGCCTGGCCCGAGGAAGGCCTGGAGGTGCGGTGTTAATTGTACCGCTTTTGGATAACGAAACGGTGTTATTGGTTCGGGAATATGCTGCCGGCGTTCATCGTTATGAGTTGGGTTTGCCTAAAGGTAAAACCGACTCCGGAGAAACCTTTATCGAGGCCGCAAACCGTGAGCTCAAGGAGGAAGTCGGTTTTGGGGCTAGAACCCTCTATCATTTGAGTTCGTTTTCAATCGCGCCCGCTTATCTCGAGCACATGACCGAGATTATTATTGCCACGGATCTTTATGAGGAAAAATTGCAGGGCGACGAACCCGAGGAGCTCGAAGTCGTGCCCTGGAAAATTGACGATATTGGAGGATTGATTGCAACCGGCGAGTGTACCGAAGCCCGGTCGATTGCGGCGTTGTTTATGACATTGAATCATCTTAAAAGGGTTCGTAATAGATAAGTAAGGAATGTGCACAAAATAATTGCTACAAGTATTAGGCTTTGCGGCGGTTCGGTGACTCGCTTGACAGGACGCCGTGAACCCAGCACCTAAATTATGCGAGATAGTTATCATAGCCAAAGGGCTATGGAATTTATGTGCTGGGTGAATCCATCCCTGTAGGCTTGACGGCGGAATCTGATTGCCATGGATGGCATGAATGCAGATTTTGCAGGAGCAAAAATCTGCCCTGCCGCCGACACCTGTCAATCGAGCCCCCGAACCCCCCTTCTAACAGTTGTCGAAGTTATTTCATGCTCGTTCCTAACCAAGCTTTTTGACTTGCATGACACTGCGGCGCCGAATTTTGATTAGCAAAAGATATCAATGCAAGCTTATTGAAAGCTACTGTTGATATAGTCAATTACAAAAGGAATTTCCCAAGTTTATCAATCATCCTATTCTGTCTGGTCGCAAGGCTTCTAGACGGTTTTGGCCGAAGTCTATTACGTTGAATCAGGAGAAAATCGATATGAAAGCATTCAGCACAATCAACTTGTTGATCTTTTTTTCTATAATGTTGTTGAGCGTTAAAATGCCGTTGGAATTGATCCATGCGGTCGTATGGGTCGTTAAACACATCTATGTTTTCATAGAATTTATGTTGGATGAAATCATTTCATTGACATTTGATACCGATCCAAGAACCACCGAGATTATCGTGTTTTATTTGATGTTGGGCATTGGTGCAATCATGGCTGTGGTCATTTTTAACTATATCGTCGATTTGTGGCGCCAGGCCAAAGAAACCGTTCCTGCTTGGTGCTTCGAACAAAAAGCTCAATTGCAAAATACTTGGCAAACATCACCCATGATTAAAAAATCGAAAGTGGTATGCAGTATCGCTTTGGGCGGTTCATTTGCGGTAATGTTGACATTGGGCTGATTAAACGGCACTGGACAGATCGGCTTGTTGAAGGCTATGCTCGAGCCTTCAACACTGTGTCAAGGAGTTTGCCATGTCCTTATTTCCTAAATTATTCCCGGCAATGATCGATGCCGTGGATGCCACCATCAAGCAAAACTCAGAATCAGTCACCGAATTGGATCAAGCAATTGGCGACGGCGATCATGTCACGAATTTACAGCGCGGTATTAAGGCTTTAAAAGCAAAAGGCGAGGAAATATCGGCGCTCGATTGGGCCGATGCCTTGCAGAGCATCGGCATGGTATCGATGTCGGCGATTGGAGGTGCGTCGGGGTCTCTTTATGGAACGCTATTCATCGCAATGAGCAAAGCGGCCAAGGGGCAAGAGTTGAGTGTATCGACTTTCGCCGAAGCTTTCGCGCAAGGTGTCGAAGCGGTTAAGCGGAGAGGCAAGGCTGATGCCGGCGAGAAAACGATGCTCGATGTTTATATACCGGTAGCCGATTACCTGAAACAAGCGGAAGCCAATTCGACCCCATTGCCGGAAATTTTAGAGCAGGTTTGCGATACCGCTAATCAGGGTATGGAGGCGACTCGCGATATGGTGGCGACCAAGGGCCGAGCATCGTTTTTAGGCGAACGCACGCGAGGGCATATCGACGCCGGAGCGAAAACTGCGGAACTGATGATTTGTGCGATAGCATCGGTGCTAGCCAAATAAAGGTTACATGCCCCAGCGTAATGCCGCGGTATGGACAGGCGCATCCCACAGCTTCAATAACTCTTCATCAAGCAAGGTTAAGGTGATGGAGCAGCCGGCCATGTCGAGTGAAGTCGTATAGTTGCCGACCAGTGAGCGGCGGATATCCACACCGCGTTTTTGCCAAAACTGGGCTGCTAGGTTGTAAATCAAATGTAATTCGATGAGCGGTGTTGCTCCAAAGCCGTTGATATGCAAGAGTACCGGTTGATTTTTTTTGGGTTTCAGCTCCTCTTCAATCGCTGTCGAGAGCTGTTCGACGATCTCCGTGGCGGATTTGATCGGAATCGTTTCGTGCCCTCTTTCGCCGTGAATACCGACGCCCATTTCAATTTCATCATCGTTGATAGTAAAAGTCGGTTTACCAAGTGCCGGCACGGTGCAGCTCGTCATTGCCACACCCATCGACGCGGTTGCTTCGTTCACTCTTTCACCCAAGGCTTTACAGGCGGCTAAGTCTTTACCGTTTTCGGCAGACGCGCCGACAATTTTTTCGACAATCAGTGTTCCGGCGACGCCCCGTCGTCCGGTGCTGTGATTTTTCGGCAGGGAAACGTCATCATTCACCAACACAGTCGCATTCGAGCAATCGATCATTTCGGCGGCCATCTCGAAATTCATAACATCGCCCGCATAGTTTTTAACAATAAATAATACACCGCCTCCGTTTTCGACCGCTTGCGCCGCTGCCATCATTTGATCCGGTGTCGGCGAAGTGAATATTTGCCCGGGACAAGCCGCATCGAGCATGCCATGACCGACAAAGCCCGAATGCAAAGGTTCGTGACCGGAGCCGCCGCCGGAGATGAGTGCGACTTTACCGGATTGTGTCGGTGCCAATCGGCTGATGAAATGGGGTTCTTTATTAAAACGGACGATATCAGCATGAGCCATGGCAAAGCCGGACAAGCTTTCGTCGAGCAGAGTATCGACGCTATTGATAAATTTTTTCATGTTCGGAACTCCTATGTGATGATATTAAGGGTAGACCTTGTCAGGCTGCCTGGCAAATCGGTTGTCGATCGGATGATCAAGTTATTTGCAAGGCCTGGGTAATCGCCCGAATATCCTGCATGACCCAAGTAGGCTGGAAATCGGAAACTTTTAAATCTTCTTCGGAAGACACGCCGGTCAAAACCATTAAACTGCGGATATCGGCTCTTACGGCACCGAGAATATCGGTATCGAGCCGGTCGCCTATTGCAATGGTTTTGTTTGTATCGGTGCCAAGCAAGGCCATGGCTTGTCGGTACATGATCGGCTCGGGTTTGCCGATAGTAATCGGCTTAACTCCGGTGGCGGCTTGTAAGGCTGCTAAAATGGCGCCATTGCCGATCGTCATACCCTGTTCGGTCGGTAATGAAGTATCGGCATTGGTGCCGATGAATTTCGCGCCGGCATGGAGTGTGTAAGTAGCGGTGGCCAATTTTTGCCAGGTGAGTGTTCGATCCAGCCCGCAGACCACGATGTCGGCGTTTGTTTGAGTATTAACCGGATCGAAAGTGTCGGTTAAAGTGAATCCCTGTTCGAGAAGCGGTGCGCGCGCCCCTTCTTCCCCAATTACGAAAACGCGACTGGTGGTCGGGTCTACCTCACGCGATAAATAGGAGGCGGTAGCCATTGCCGATGTCAGTATTTGATCGGCGTTTATGAATACCCCCATTCCGGCTAATTTAATGACATATTGTTCGGCAGTGAGTGTTGCGTTGTTAGTCGCTAAAATGAAGCGTAAATGTTTGGCGCGCAATGTCTCAAAAAAATCAATAAGCCCCGGAAGCGGTTGGGAGCCATGCCATAAAACGCCATCCATATCAATGATCAGCGCCTGAATATCGGAAAAAGGTATCATAAGTTAGTTGTTTTTAGGGTTGATGAATAGAAAAGAAGGAGGCCAATCCTTCGAAAAAGCTCATAACTCCCGGAAGTTATTTATCGCGAAATCGTAAGGTACATTGAGGCATTAGCAAAGAGCAAGTTTGATTCAAGTAATTGTTTCGTGCATAACTTTTAGCATCCGCTAGTCGTGTTGAGTAGGCGATCTTTGACTCTAGTAATTCCCAGTTTGATTATTTATCGACGGATTTAGGTTGAGAAGTATGCCTGTCGAGAAACGCCGTGTACCCATCCATGGGGGCCTGGCGGCTGTGCTCCCTGCTGCCGACATCCTCGCCAAGCACACTTCTCACCCTTGTTGATTTCCAAACTGGGAATTGCTGCTTTGACTTCGCGAAATTGACAATAGCTCGCATTCTGGTTAGAGTTCCCCGTTCAGGGTAAAAAATAGACTCGATTAAAATCGATTTAGGCACCAATTTTCCGCTTTATTAAAGGGAATTATGGTGGTTTAGGGCCTGATCGTTAATTATGATTTTTTCATTAAACAACAATAAACCGTAACTATCGGAGAAGAAACATGGCAAGACCATTAATACAAATGGCGTTGGACTCATTGGATTTCGATCAAACCGTTGCGCTTGCCGAGCAAGTGGCACCGTATGTAGATATTTTTGAGATTGGCACCCCATGCATCAAATACAACGGGGTTGGCTTAGTGAAAGAACTGAGACAGCGTTTCCCAGACCAACTGTTGTTGGTTGACCTGAAAACGATGGATGCCGGCGAATACGAAGCGGCGCCATTCTACGCAGCGGGCGCGGACATCTGCACCGTGTTGGGCGTATCGGGTCTGGCCACTATCGGTGGTGTGATCAAAGCGGCACGCGCGCACAATGCCGAAGTGCAAGTCGACCTGATCAACGTGCCTGACAAAGTTGAATGCGCACGCGAATCTGCGAAACTGGGCGCACAAATCGTCGGTGTACACACGGGCTTGGACGCACAAGCAGCGGGCCAAACGCCATTTGCCGACCTGCAAGCGATTGCCGATCTGGGCCTGAACGTACGCGTATCGGTAGCCGGCGGTATCAAACAAGCGACCGTGCAACAAGTGGTTGCCAGCGGCGCGAGCATCATCGTGGTCGGTGCGGCGATTTATGGCGCGCCATCCCCGGCGGAAGCGGCACGCGAAATCCGCCAACTGGTTGATGCAGCGAGTGCATAAGTCATGCATCAGCAACTGATCATTGACAAAATATCCGGCATTCTGGCGGCGACCGACGACAGCTATGATCAAAAACTGACTACCCTACTCGACCAAGCGAAACGCGTGTTCGTATCGGGCGCGGGTCGGTCGGGCTTGATCGGTCGGTTTTTTGCGATGCGCTTGATGCATAGCGGCTACGATGTCAGCGTGGTTGGCGAAATCGTCACGCCGAGTATCAAGGCGGGGGACCTGCTGGTCATTATTTCAGGCTCTGGCGAAACCGAACAATTGATCGCGTTCACCAAGAAAGCGAAAGAAATCGGCGCTAAAATCCTGTTGATCTCGGCGAAAAGCGATTCGACGATAGGCGACCTTGCGGATGCGGTGTTCCAAGTTGGGACATCGGAGCTGTATGGCAAAGTGAAAGGCATGCCGATGGGCACCGTGTTCGAACTATCAACGCTGTTCTTCCTGGAAGCGATCATCTCACATATCATTCATGAGAAAGGCATACCGGAAGAAGAAATGAGATCGCGGCACGCGAACCTGGAATGATCCGAGGCGGAGCGATCCGCGCTGGAACAAACCGAAAGCCGAACCGAACGAGTGGCGACCTGTCACTCGTTCCAACCGAATTCCAACACAACAAAAGAAGTGACCGAGCCGCAAGGCTTTACCGAAACGAGTCACCGTTGTAACTTACCGAATTGACAAAGGAGAAGAATATGCCTTCGCGCCGAGACTTAGCGAACGCCATACGCGCTTTGAGCATGGATGCCGTCCAAAAAGCCAACTCCGGACACCCGGGCGCACCGATGGGGATGGCGGATATCGCCGAGGTGTTATGGAACGACTTTCTGCAGCATAACCCGACTAACCCGAACTGGGCCAATCGAGACCGTTTTGTACTATCCAACGGACACGGCTCGATGCTGCTGTACTCGTTACTGCATCTGACAGGTTACCAGCTGCCGATCGACGAACTGAAACAATTCCGTCAACTGCATTCAAAAACCCCGGGTCATCCGGAATACGGCTATGCGCCGGGCGTCGAAACGACGACCGGACCATTAGGTCAAGGCGTCACCAATGCCGTGGGCTTTGCGATAGCCGAACGCGCACTAGCGGGTCAATTTAACCGTCCTGGGCACGAAATCGTCGACCATTACACCTACGCCTTCCTGGGCGACGGCTGTTTAATGGAAGGCATCTCGCATGAAGCCTGCTCATTGGCCGGCTCAATGAAACTGGGCAAACTGATTGCCGTCTACGACGACAACAACATCTCGATCGACGGCGAAGTCCGCGGTCACGGTGACACGCCGGGCTGGTTCCTGGACGACACGCCGAAACGCTTCGAAGCTTACGGTTGGCACGTCATCCCGAAAGTAGACGGTCATAATCCGGAAGCCGTGAAAAAAGCCTTGGAAGAAGCGCGTAGCGTCACCGACCGGCCGACATTGATTTGCTGCCAAACCATCATTGGCTGGGGCTCGCCGAACAAAGAAGGCAAAGAAGAATGTCATGGAGCGGCATTAGGCGAAGCCGAAATCATGGCAACTCGCGAACGCATCGGTTGGCCGCATGCACCTTTCGAAATCCCGGCGGACATTTACGCGGGTTGGGATGCGAAAGACAAAGGCGCGCGTCAAGAAGCGGACTGGAACGACAAATTCGCGAAATACCAAGCCGCGCATCCAGAACTGGCGGCCGAATTCGAACGTCGCATGAACGGACAACTACCGAGCGACTGGTCGGAAAAAGCGAACGCCTTCATTGCCGCGGTCGACGCGAAAGGCGAAACCATCGCTAGCCGCAAAGCCTCGCAAAACACCCTGAACGGATTTGGACCGTTACTGCCCGAACTGATGGGCGGCTCGGCGGACTTGGCAGGCTCCAACTTGACCCTGTGGTCGGGTTGCAAAGACGTCAACGCCCCTGGACATGACGGCAACTACGTCTACTACGGCGTCCGTGAATTCGGCATGTCGGCGATCATGAACGGCATCACCCTGCATGGCGGCTTCAAGCCGTACGGCGCGACCTTCCTGATGTTCTCCGAATATGCGCGGAATGCCTTGCGGATGGCGTCGTTGATGAAAATCCCGACCATCTTCGTATACACGCACGACTCGATCGGACTCGGCGAAGACGGCCCGACCCACCAACCGATCGAACAAACCGCGACCTTGCGGATGATTCCGAACATGCAAGTTTGGCGTCCGTGCGATGCCGTGGAATCGGCGGTGTCGTGGAAAGCGGCGATTGAACGAAACGATGGACCGAGCTGTCTGATTTTCTCACGGCAAAATCTAGCGCACATTGCGCGGACGTCGGCACAAATCGAAGCTATCGGTAAAGGCGGCTACATCCTGAAAGACAGCGAAGGTCAGCCGGACGTGATCCTGATTGCGACGGGCTCGGAAGTTGAATTGGCGGTGAAAGCGGCGGACGAGTTGAGCGGCAAAGGCAAAAAAGTACGTGTCGTCTCGATGCCGTCGACCAACGTATTTGATGCGCAAGACGAAGCCTACCGTGAATCGGTGCTGCCGTCATCGGTGACAAAACGCGTCGTAATTGAAGCGGGCGTGACCGACAGCTGGTGGAAATACGCGGGCACACAAGGTTGCGTCATCGGAATGGATCGTTTCGGCGAATCGGCACCGGCCGGCGCGCTATTCAAAGAGTTCGGCTTCACCGTTGACAATGTCGTCAAACACGTCGAAGCTCTGCTATGATCCATCCCTAGCTAGTATCTGCAGAGTCTGGATAACAAAATGGTTTGCGGCGCTATGAGTTTATTTAATCTCTCGGTAGCCGCGAACCTATTAGGTTTCGTCGGCGGGTTTTGCTGTACAGCTTCTTAAAAACAACGTATTGATGTGGTGTCCACAAATGAAAAATAATAATTGGCTAAATAGTTTATTAGGGATACTGCCGACCTCTTCTTCCGACGACTCGGTCGAGCTGAGTAGCGATGTTGTAGTGTCTGACAGAAATTCCGAAGGGCCGACTGGAGTAGAGCGATATTTGAATAAAATTACTCCGGAAAAAACGGTTTCTGTAACGGGTGTTGCAAAATATCTTGAAAAGCTTGATGTAAAACCGGAAGTTGATAAACCTCAAGAAATTGTTGTCGAGAAAATAGACCCAGAGACATTGCCGGAAGAAATCGAATCCGGAGTATCTCGATATTTAACGAAAATGAATGAACGTGCCAAGGTTGAGCCGGCAGTTACCGGCGTGGCTAAGTATCAAATGAGGCATGAGATACTGGATAAACCCCGGGAAGTTGTAACAGGGGTGGCAAAATACCTAACTAAACAAGGGTTTGAAGAAAAAAAGGTGCCGGTTAGAACCGGCGTCGAAAAATATGTCGCTAAGCAAGGTTTTATGGAAAATGCAGAGGCGCCTGCAACAGGAGTCGCCAAATATTTATTGCGCCAGCAAGTTGAAGCAAGTCACTTGCCGAAAACAACTAAAGTTTCTAAATATATGACGCAGCAAGAACAAGCTGCTCGTCAAATACCGGCACTGACCAGTGTAGCAAAATACCTCACCAAGCAAGTAGAGTTGGCAAAAAAATCCGCGCAGTTAACAGGCGTTGAAAAGTTCATTGATGAACAGAACAAAGCAGAGAAAAAACTGGAAGCGGAAAAAATTGTCGCAAGATATATTGAAGAAGCTCGATTAGCAGCGGAAAAAAAAGCAGCTGAATCTACTGCGACTGGAACGGCAGAGGAGTCGATTGAAAGTAAATTAGCGGCTATCAGAGAAATGGACGGAACTGGTGTAGATAAATACGTCGCTAGACGGAGTATTTTAATTAGCCTGCAACCGCCGGTTACCGGCGTGGCAAAATATGCCGCTAAAAAATTAGCCAAGGAACATGGTGAGCCGGTTAAAACCGGTGTTGCCAGATATCTCTTAAAACAATATTTGGCTTCGTTGAATGCGCCTAAAGTGACCAAGGTTGAAAAATATATAACAAAAAGAGAGTTGGCAGCATTGAAAGCGCCGGCGACGACCAGCGTAGATAAATATCTTGCTAAATCTTTGTTATCTCGTAAAGAAACGTTAAAAGTTTCCGGTGTGTCCAAATATGTGAAAAAACACGCCTTAATTGATAATAAAGTCCGTAACATAACCGGTGTTGCAAGATATATGATCAAGCAAATCGTAACGCCAACCGTCGCCGAGCCCGCCATCGAGCTAACCGGCGTCGAAAAATATTTAAGGAATGCCGGTTAATATTTCTAAAAATGCATTGATTTCAACCGTATACGGGTGGTCGGGTTAGTTCGAAAGAGCATGGTCCGGCCCTCGAGGCCGAATAATCGGCTAAACTTCTTCTCTAGCCGCAAGCCAAATCTTGCGAACCCTAACAGCGATAAATGGAATTGGCTCGTTCCAAGCATTTAAGCGCTGCTTCTCGCTTTTTCGGCCCAAAGTCTCTAAAAGGTATTGGGCATTGACATTTCAGTCCTTTCTACTTTACAGTTACCTCCGCATAACGAATATGTAACAAAAAATAATAACCTATCGGAGAAGAAACATGGCAAGACCATTAATACAAATGGCGTTGGACTCATTGGATTTCGATCAAACCGTTGCGCTTGCCGAGCAAGTGGCACCGTATGTAGATATTTTTGAGATTGGCACCCCATGCATCAAATACAACGGGGTTGGCTTAGTGAAAGAACTGAGACAGCGTTTCCCAGACCAACTGTTGTTGGTTGACCTGAAAACGATGGATGCCGGCGAATACGAAGCGGCGCCATTCTACGCAGCGGGCGCGGACATCTGCACCGTGTTGGGCGTATCGGGTCTGGCCACTATCGGTGGTGTGATCAAAGCGGCACGCGCGCACAATGCCGAAGTGCAAGTCGACCTGATCAACGTGCCTGACAAAGTTGAATGCGCACGCGAATCTGCGAAACTGGGCGCACAAATCGTCGGTGTACACACGGGCTTGGACGCACAAGCAGCGGGCCAAACGCCATTTGCCGACCTGCAAGCGATTGCCGATCTGGGCCTGAACGTACGCGTATCGGTAGCCGGCGGTATCAAACAAGCGACCGTGCAACAAGTGGTTGCCAGCGGCGCGAGCATCATCGTGGTCGGTGCGGCGATTTATGGCGCGCCATCCCCGGCGGAAGCGGCACGCGAAATCCGCCAACTGGTTGATGCAGCGAGTGCATAAGTCATGCATCAGCAACTGATCATTGACAAAATATCCGGCATTCTGGCGGCGACCGACGACAGCTATGATCAAAAACTGACTACCCTACTCGACCAAGCGAAACGCGTGTTCGTATCGGGCGCGGGTCGGTCGGGCTTGATCGGTCGGTTTTTTGCGATGCGCTTGATGCATAGCGGCTACGATGTCAGCGTGGTTGGCGAAATCGTCACGCCGAGTATCAAGGCGGGGGACCTGCTGGTCATTATTTCAGGCTCTGGCGAAACCGAACAATTGATCGCGTTCACCAAGAAAGCGAAAGAAATCGGCGCTAAAATCCTGTTGATCTCGGCGAAAAGCGATTCGACGATAGGCGACCTTGCGGATGCGGTGTTCCAAGTTGGGACATCGGAGCTGTATGGCAAAGTGAAAGGCATGCCGATGGGCACCGTGTTCGAACTATCAACGCTGTTCTTCCTGGAAGCGATCATCTCACATATCATTCATGAGAAAGGCATACCGGAAGAAGAAATGAGATCGCGGCACGCGAACCTGGAATGATCCGAGGCGGAGCGATCCGCGCTGGAACAAACCGAAAGCCGAACCGAACGAGTGGCGACCTGTCACTCGTTCCAACCGAATTCCAACACAACAAAAGAAGTGACCGAGCCGCAAGGCTTTACCGAAACGAGTCACCGTTGTAACTTACCGAATTGACAAAGGAGAAGAATATGCCTTCGCGCCGAGACTTAGCGAACGCCATACGCGCTTTGAGCATGGATGCCGTCCAAAAAGCCAACTCCGGACACCCGGGCGCACCGATGGGGATGGCGGATATCGCCGAGGTGTTATGGAACGACTTTCTGCAGCATAACCCGACTAACCCGAACTGGGCCAATCGAGACCGTTTTGTACTATCCAACGGACACGGCTCGATGCTGCTGTACTCGTTACTGCATCTGACAGGTTACCAGCTGCCGATCGACGAACTGAAACAATTCCGTCAACTGCATTCAAAAACCCCGGGTCATCCGGAATACGGCTATGCGCCGGGCGTCGAAACGACGACCGGACCATTAGGTCAAGGCGTCACCAATGCCGTGGGCTTTGCGATAGCCGAACGCGCACTAGCGGGTCAATTTAACCGTCCTGGGCACGAAATCGTCGACCATTACACCTACGCCTTCCTGGGCGACGGCTGTTTAATGGAAGGCATCTCGCATGAAGCCTGCTCATTGGCCGGCTCAATGAAACTGGGCAAACTGATTGCCGTCTACGACGACAACAACATCTCGATCGACGGCGAAGTCCGCGGTCACGGTGACACGCCGGGCTGGTTCCTGGACGACACGCCGAAACGCTTCGAAGCTTACGGTTGGCACGTCATCCCGAAAGTAGACGGTCATAATCCGGAAGCCGTGAAAAAAGCCTTGGAAGAAGCGCGTAGCGTCACCGACCGGCCGACATTGATTTGCTGCCAAACCATCATTGGCTGGGGCTCGCCGAACAAAGAAGGCAAAGAAGAATGTCATGGAGCGGCATTAGGCGAAGCCGAAATCATGGCAACTCGCGAACGCATCGGTTGGCCGCATGCACCTTTCGAAATCCCGGCGGACATTTACGCGGGTTGGGATGCGAAAGACAAAGGCGCGCGTCAAGAAGCGGACTGGAACGACAAATTCGCGAAATACCAAGCCGCGCATCCAGAACTGGCGGCCGAATTCGAACGTCGCATGAACGGACAACTACCGAGCGACTGGTCGGAAAAAGCGAACGCCTTCATTGCCGCGGTCGACGCGAAAGGCGAAACCATCGCTAGCCGCAAAGCCTCGCAAAACACCCTGAACGGATTTGGACCGTTACTGCCCGAACTGATGGGCGGCTCGGCGGACTTGGCAGGCTCCAACTTGACCCTGTGGTCGGGTTGCAAAGACGTCAACGCCCCTGGACATGACGGCAACTACGTCTACTACGGCGTCCGTGAATTCGGCATGTCGGCGATCATGAACGGCATCACCCTGCATGGCGGCTTCAAGCCGTACGGCGCGACCTTCCTGATGTTCTCCGAATATGCGCGGAATGCCTTGCGGATGGCGTCGTTGATGAAAATCCCGACCATCTTCGTATACACGCACGACTCGATCGGACTCGGCGAAGACGGCCCGACCCACCAACCGATCGAACAAACCGCGACCTTGCGGATGATTCCGAACATGCAAGTTTGGCGTCCGTGCGATGCCGTGGAATCGGCGGTGTCGTGGAAAGCGGCGATTGAACGAAACGATGGACCGAGCTGTCTGATTTTCTCACGGCAAAATCTAGCGCACATTGCGCGGACGTCGGCACAAATCGAAGCTATCGGTAAAGGCGGCTACATCCTGAAAGACAGCGAAGGTCAGCCGGACGTGATCCTGATTGCGACGGGCTCGGAAGTTGAATTGGCGGTGAAAGCGGCGGACGAGTTGAGCGGCAAAGGCAAAAAAGTACGTGTCGTCTCGATGCCGTCGACCAACGTATTTGATGCGCAAGACGAAGCCTACCGTGAATCGGTGCTGCCGTCATCGGTGACAAAACGCGTCGTAATTGAAGCGGGCGTGACCGACAGCTGGTGGAAATACGCGGGCACACAAGGTTGCGTCATCGGAATGGATCGTTTCGGCGAATCGGCACCGGCCGGCGCGCTATTCAAAGAGTTCGGCTTCACCGTTGACAATGTCGTCAAACACGTCGAAGCTCTGCTTTAATTATTAACTTTAACAATTAACATACACAGAGCGAAAAGTCATTCGGAAATGCGTTAGTATCGAATGGCTTTTCCGCTTCCTACAGCAGAAAGGGGAACAACGTGAAAGTGAATACTATTACCATGGGTGCATTGGCATCCTTGCTATTATCCAGCCCGATAGCAGGTGCTGAAGATAAATATCCGGCATCTGATTTTAAACCACAGGTCCAATATCAGGATGCCGACTATATCGCCAATACAGCGAAACAGCCTGCTAAGGCAGAAGCCACTGCCAAAACGACAGAGTCTGACCCACGTTATCCGGCAACCAATTTCGAACCGAAAGTGGTTTATCAAGATAGTGAGTATAAGCATACAACGCCAAAAGTAGCGGCTCCAATTGCAAAATCAAGCTCCTCTTCTGCGGCGAGCTCAAGTGCTGAAGTCGCGAGCGCCGAATCGACAACTCAAGAAGCGAAATCCGATAATACGTTAGTGATTTTAGTCGCAGTATTGGCGGCTATCGGTTTTGTTGTATTTAGAAGAAGCTCGGGCGTTGCCAAGTCAAGTGCTAGCTCTTCAGCTTATTATCAAGATAACAGTGGAACAACCGGTGTTGCAAGATACCTGAGCAAACTTGAAGGTTCTGCTGTAACTGGCGTCGCTAAATATTTGGAAAAACAAGCGGCTTCGGTTCAAGAAAAAGTTGGGGCTACTGGCGTCGATAAATATTTGGAAAAGAAAGAACTGGAATCGGAAACCGGCGTGTCAAAATATCTTCGTACTAAGGGCTGAAATCGAAGAGCGCTAACGGATGATAAAGAGTAAACAATCGATGTTTGCCTGCCGGATAAATACAGAATGTTTGAGACAACTGTTTCATCGACACGGATGAAATAATTACCCGGCATTTAATACCTCTAGAGAGATTACCGGCTTGCTAGATAACTTTATGTTGACGCAGGCCGGTATGATCGATCGGTTGCTATTTCGAATCACGAAGAACCAATATGGGTATGTGAGTGATTATGAGATACCATCGAATGATTACATAAAACATCAAAGTCTTGCTCGATCGTTTGACGAGTTAGGAACCGAATCCAAACAACTCAATTATAGCGGTTCGCATATACCTTTAGCATTGCAATTTTCGATGATGCTTAAGGCGGCGGCGGGGTGCTTGGCATAAGGCCTTCAGGGACGCATTCACCCGCTACCTAAATTCCATAGGCTATTGGCCTTGGTTAATCGTTTTGGATAATTTGAGCGCTAGGCCTTTGAACGGGTCACGGAGCCGATTTTGATCCTACGATGGGTATATCGCATTAATTGGCATTTCACTTCCCGGTATGAGTTACCTATAAACGAACCGACACGGTAAGATAGCCTGGAAGCATAAAAATTAATACAACAGCAAATAAAGGTGCACAAAATGGCAAAAAATTTACTTGAACAACTTCGGGAAATGACCGTCGTTGTCGCGGATACCGGCGACCTTCAAGCAATTGAAACTTACAAACCAAGGGATGCGACAACCAACCCTTCGTTGATTACGGCCGCATCGCAAATGCCTCAATATCAGGACATTGTCGACGATACGCTGAAAGGCGCAAGAGCCACATTGGGAGCAGGCGCATCCGCTGCCGAAGTCGTGACTTTGGCGTTCGACCGATTGGCCGTGTCATTCGGGTTGAAAATTCTCGATATCATCCCTGGCCGCGTATCGACAGAAGTCGATGCCAGACTGTCTTACGATACCGAAGCAACGATTGCCAAAGGTCGTGAAATCATTGCGCAATACGAAGCCAAAGGCATTTCAAAAGAGCGCATCCTGATTAAAATCGCGTCGACTTGGGAAGGCATTAAAGCAGCGGAAGTTCTCGAAAAAGAAGGCATTCATTGTAACCTGACTTTATTATTTGGATTGCATCAAGCGATCGCTTGCGCTGAAGCGGGCATTACGCTGATTTCTCCATTCGTCGGACGTATTCTGGACTGGTATAAAAAAGATACTGGACGCGACTCTTATCCACCAGCAGAAGATCCGGGTGTTGTTTCGGTTACGACCGTTTACAACTACTACAAAAAATTTGGTTATAAAACTGAAGTTATGGGCGCGAGTTTCCGTAATATTGGGGAAATCACCGAATTGGCGGGCTGCGATTTATTAACCATCTCGCCTTCGCTGCTGGGTGAACTGCAATCAACCGAAGGTGATTTGCCTCGCAAACTCGACCCTGCAAAAGCTGCTGAACAAGCGATTGAAAAAATCACTATCGATAAAGCAACTTTCGAAAGTATGCATGCAGATAACAGAATGGCGACGGATAAATTATCCGAAGGTATCGATGGATTCACTAAAGCGCTCGAAACCTTGGAAAAACTGTTGGCTGAGCGTTTGGCATCCTTAGAAGGATAAGATACGTTTCGACACTGCGGTACAGGGGATGAACCGCATGAAATGATATAATTTTATCCGTAAATACATTTTCCCGTTTTTGTGCAGTTGTCGCGAAAACGGGTTTGTTTTTTAATATAGGAACCCAAAATGGCACAAAAAATTTTAGATATAGTTAAACCGGGTGTCGTGACCGGTGAAGATGTACAAAAAGTCTTTGCGTTTTGTAAGGAACAGAAATTCGCGCTTCCCGCAGTCAATGTTATCAGTACCGATACGATTAACGCGGTACTTGAAGGCGCAGCTAAAGCGAAATCTCCCGTTATCATTCAGTTTTCCAACGGCGGTGCGGCTTTTTTCGCCGGTAAAGGCGTTAACTTAGAAGGTCAAATGCCTTCGATTTTAGGCGCTATTTCCGGTGCACAGCATGTTCATCTGATGGCGGAACATTATGGTGTACCGGTCATTCTGCATACCGACCATGCCGCGAAAAAGCTTTTACCATGGATCGATGGCTTATTGGATGCAGGCGAAAAGCATTTCGAAAAAACAGGCAAGCCTTTATTCAGCTCGCATATGTTAGATCTTTCCGAGGAAAGTCTGGAAGAGAACATTGAAATATGCGGTAAATATTTGGAGCGCATGTCCAAAATGGATATGACTCTGGAAATAGAATTGGGTGTAACCGGTGGCGAAGAAGATGGCGTTGACAATACGGATATGGATCACTCACTGCTATATACTCAGCCGGAAGACGTCGCTTATGCTTATGAGCATTTAAATAAAATCAGTCACCGTTTTACGATTGCCGCATCATTCGGTAACGTGCACGGCGTGTACAAACCGGGCAATGTTAAATTGACTCCGACAATTTTGCGAGACTCGCAAAAATATGTTTCAGACAAATTTAGCTTGCCGGAAAACAGCCTGACTTTCGTTTTCCATGGCGGATCGGGTTCCTCTCCAGAGGAAATCAAAGAGTCGATAAGCTACGGCGTCGTTAAAATGAATATCGACACCGATACTCAATGGGCCACCTGGGCTGGCGTAATGGAATTTTATAAGAAAAACGAAGGTTATTTACAAGGCCAAATCGGTAACCCTGACGGCGAAGACAAGCCGAATAAAAAATATTATGATCCTCGCGTGTGGCAACGTGCCGGCCAAGCCGGAATGGTCAATCGTTTGCAGCAAGCCTTCCAAGACTTAAACGCAAACAATACGTTGTAATAACCGCGTATTCCAAAAAGCCGATAATGACATTATCGGCTTTTTATTTGCCTGAAATAGGTCGTATTTCGAGTCATAAAAAATCTAAAAACTCGGATTGTTGTCGGCTTAACATGGGCGTAAGCAGTCATGCAGGAACCTTACTCCCTTTATACTCAAAAAATGGTTAACTTTATGAAGGTATGGGGTGTGGTTAACGAGGATGTCGGCAGCAGGGATTGCTGCCGTCAAGCCTCCATGGATGGGTTCACGGCGGTCCTCGATAGACACATCCCATACCTTTTATTCTTAGACGGTTTTTCGATCAAAAGGGAGTAATTGGGAATGAAAAAAAGAATATTAATTATCGGCGGCGTCGCAGGGGGTGCAAGCTGCGCTGCAAGGCTTCGCCGATTATGTGAACATTGTGAAATCGTCATTTTCGAAATGGGCTCCTATGTCAGCTTTGCCAATTGCGGATTACCTTATTTTATTGGCGACGTGATTGTCGACGAACAAAAATTGCTCGTCGCGACACCGGAGTTGTTCGAACAAAGATTCAATATTCGTGTTTGTACCGATAGCGAAGTTCTGGCGATCGATAGAACGAATAAAAGCATCGAAGTGTGCGATTTAAAAACCGGCAGGAAGCGGATAGAGTCGTACGATGCCTTGGTGCTTTCGACCGGGTCAGAGGCCGTATGGCCGGATATCGACGGCATCGATTTACCCGGTATATACGTGTTAAGAACGATTCCGGATAGCCGCAAAATACGCGGCAATTTGGCGAATATGAAAAGCGCAGTGGTTTTAGGTGCCGGATTTTTAGGCTTAGAGTTAGCCGAGAATTTAAAAAAACGGGGCTTAAAGGTAACCGTGTTGCAATCGACCGATCAAGTCATGACGGCGTTAGATAAGGAAATGGCTAGGTTTGTCGCGCAATATTTGCAAAAAAATGATATTGATTTGCAGCTTAACTGCCAAGTTAACCGATTTGAGCTGAATCAAGATCAAACGCTAACCGTGCACCGGCAAGACGGCGAATCGATAGTCAGCGATGCGGTCATGGTCTCCGTTGGCGTAAAACCCAGAACTCAATTAGCCCGTCAAGCCGGTTTGGCCATTGGAGATTTAGGCGGAATCCGAGTCAATGAAACCATGCAAACCAGCGACTCTCAAATTTGGGCGGTCGGTGATGTAGTCGAAGTACGGAATGTCATAACCGGAGAATGGCAACTATTACCCTTGGCCGGTCCTGCGAACCGGCAAGGTCGATTGGCGGCCGCGGCAATATTAAGCAATGAAGATCAGCAAGATATTCCGTCGACCTACCGAGGCGTTCAAGGGACATCGGTGTGCGGGCTTTTCGATTTGACAATCGCTAGTACGGGCGTCAATGAAAAGACCTTACAGAAGATCAATTATGAAAATTACGAAAAGGTTTATCTGCATCCGGGTAATCATGTCGGATATTACCCGGGAGCGAAGCCGATTCACATGAAATTGTTGTACGATACTAGCAACGGCAAAATTCTCGGCGCTCAAGCGCTCGGAGAGTCCGGTGTAGCGCGGCGTATCGATGTCATTTCGGCATTCATACAAATGGACGGTAGCGTTTACGATTTAGAGGAAGCCGAATTATGTTATGCCCCGCAATTCGGAGCCACCAAGGATCCAGTAAATTTAGCCGGCATGATCGCGGCCAATCAATTGCGCGGAATGCATCCGCTTGCAAAATGGGAAGAGTTACTCGAAACGCATGTACAAGTATCGGAAGATCAAGACGAAGCGGCGCAATTACTCGCGTTTATATTGAACGATCCTTTTACACTGGCTCAGCTTGTCGACGTGCGAACCGAAGCGGAATTTCTCCAGAAACATATTCCGAATGCGATAAACATTCCGTTGGATAATTTACGCGATCGGTTAAATGAATTATCCCGCGAACGGGAAATTTGGGTCGTTTGCGGCGTTGGGCAAAGAGCATACAATGCCACCCGGATTCTGCAGCAAAACGGATTTCGGGTTAGAAATTTATCGGGTGGTATGCAAACTTATGAGACTTATAATGGTGGCAGTGAGCAGTGAGCAGTGAGCAGTGAGCAGTGAGCAGTGAGCAGTGAAAGGTGAATCTGGTTCCGGCTTCAAAACCATACTAAAAGAAGGGGCTTGTAATTTATTGATAAGCGGTTATGCTGAAGCGGATAGTTAAATGGCCGACGGAAACATAAAATGGGCAATATGGATACGATTCAAACGACCAAGCATTTTTCGATTGCACACCGCTTAAACAAACGGCTCCGCATCATCGTTCCGAGTTTGCGAAAAGATCGAGAGCGTGCTTATATCTTGCAAATTCTATTGTTAAAACGCGAAGGCGTTAAGTCGGTCAATATCACGCCGCAGATTGGGTCGTTAACAATAGTATTCGATCCGGAAAAATTGCCGTTCGTAAATCTATTGCATCTGCTTGATGCCGTAATCGCCAATATCGGTGTACAACCGCGCGAAGCGCTGACAAGCCTTAAGCGCGATAAAAATTATTCCGACAAACCTGCCCAAGACTTTGTCATCGGTGTCGGTGATATGAGCTGCGCATCCTGCGCATTATATTTGGAAATGGTCTTGCAGCGGCAACCTGATGTGCTTCACGCCAGTGTCAATTACATTTCCGAAACCGCGCGTATCAAAACTTACTTGCCGAAAGATAAGTTATTCAAAATTATCGCAGATAATGGCTATCAGGGCTTTTCGATCGATTCCTTGGCCGAACGAAAATTATTATTCGATCTTGAGCGCAAGCATTTACATAAAGCCAAACGGCAAATACTGGCGCTAAGCAAATTGAGCGTGCCGGTTTGGTTGCTGAGCGCGATCGGCTCAAAATCGCGCACACTATTATTAATACAAGCCGTTTTAGCCGGTGCCGCCATTATCGGCGGCGGCCGAGACATTTTCAAAAAAGCGTTTAATCAAGCCAAGCGCGGCGCTGCCGAGATGGATAGTTTAGTTGCGCTAGGGGTCGGCGCGGCTTATATCTACAGCATTCCGGCATTATTTCGTCCCTCCCGGCATGTCTATTTCGATGCGGCGACTGCGATTATCGATTTTGTGACGGTAGGCCGCTATCTGGAAGAACTAGCCAAAAACCGGGCGGTTCAGGATATACGCAAATTGGTGAATCTACAGCCTCATCAAGCGACATTGCTCAAAGACGGCCAAGAATTAAAAATCATGGCCGAACAAATCGAGATCGGCGATATCCTTCTGATCAGGCCGGGCGAGCGCATTCCGGCAGACGGTGAAGTGATCAAAGGGTTATCCAGCGTCAACGAAGCAATGGTAACCGGCTCGGCGATGCCATCGATCAAGGAGCCCGGTCATAAACTCTACGATGGCAGCATCAACGGTAGCGGCGTACTGCAAATGCGCGCCACCGCAACCGGCAAGGATACCTTCTTGTCGGGTTTGATCCATATGGTCGACCAGGCTCAGGCATCGAAATTGAAAATCCAAAAAACCGTCGATAGCGTCGCATCAGTGTTCGTGCCGTCGGTGATTGTATTGTCGGGTGCGACCTTCGGAGGCTGGCTGTTGGCTGGTGAGCGGGTAGCGCATGCTTTGTCCAATGCGATTGCCGTATTGTTAATTTCATGTCCATGCGCGCTCGGTTTGGCAACACCGGCGGCAACGATGGTGGGAACCGGTCAGGCGGCCAGGCGCGGCATTTATATCAGGAACGGCGAAGTCCTAGAAACGGCGGCGTCCATCGATACCGTTTTATTCGACAAAACCGGTACGATCACTGAAGGTATTGCCGAAATAACCGACTTGTTCAATGTATCGGATTTCGACGACGAGCGTCTGTTGCAGCTTGCCGCGTCAGCGGAGTTCAATTCGGAACATTTTTTAGGTCAAGCGATTGTACGCTACGCCAAAGATCGGGGCATGGAAATAGAAGAATCCTCGCAATTTCATAATGCGCCGGATCGGGGTATTCGCGCTCAAATCGGTGACCGCCAATTATTGCTTGGCAGCGATCTCTGGATGAAACAACACCAGATCGATCTAACACCGCTTAAAGCGACCTCAAAAAAGCTGGCTCAGCAAGGCAAGACCTTGGTTTATCTTGCAATCGATCGGCGCGCGGCGGCGTTGTTTGCCGCTACCGATACGATACGGCCGAACGCCCGACAAGTTGTCGAACATTTGCATCAAGCCGGGATCGATACCTGGATGGTGACCGGCGATACCGAACTGGCGGCCCGACATATTTCCGAGCAGGTAGGAATCGTTACCGTGTATTCCGAGGCGGATCCCGCCAAAAAATTAGCGTTGATTCGTCAATTACGCGAAAGCGGGCACAAAGTCGCAATGATCGGCGACGGCATTAACGACGCGCCGGCGTTAGCGGCAGCTAATGTCAGCCTAGTGATCGATAAAGGAACCGATATCGCCATCGAAGCGGCCGACTTGGTCCTGTTGGACGGCGATATCGGCAAAATCGCCGATGCCATCGAATTGAGCGAGAATACACTAAGTATTATCAAGCAGAATCTGACTTGGGCATTCAGTTATAACGCGATTGCAATACCGTTTGCAGTGGCCGGTAAGCTCAATCCGGCCATCGCCTCGGCAGCGATGGCTCTCAGTTCGGTGTCGGTCATCGTTAATTCGCTGCGCCTAAACCGGAAAAAATGAGCCAATTGATCATTAATTTTGAGGCTTGCTAAATAGCAAGCACGTTTAATCGTAGCTGTAATGTTTGCGCAATGGCTTAACGATTTCCCAGTCGCTGTTTAAACCTTCGGGGAAAACGACCAAGTCGCCGGGTAGGATTCGTAACGGTTCACCGTCTTCGGGCGTTACAATGATTTCACCTTCGAGAATATAGGCTGTTTCGGTTTCATCGAAGTCGATCGAAAACTTGGAAACTTCTTTCTCCCAAATGTCCCAGTCCGAAACGCCTAATTCTTCTAAACGGGCTTCGCTCGGTTGATGTTCAATCTTGATTTGCGTCATAAAAAACCTTGATAAGTAGTAAGGAGCGGTGATTTTAGCACCTTCCGTTGAAAAGGCACTGATGTTATCGAGGCGCTTTTTTAAATAGGGATTCCTAATTGGCGTTATATCAACCGAAATAAAATGTCATCGAATTAGGAATTAAATTTGGTTTTCGGTTTTTGTACGTTTAACATGAACGGCATAACTAGAGAAATCTTGCATAAGCATCGCTTTTCGTAAGAATTGTAATCCGGCCGTTATGAATAAGGCCGAACATTAGTTGAGACATCGGCAGGCTATACCGAAAGACACGACTCTACCGTTGAGAGGACACTATGATAAAAAAACATTGCAAATATATCTCGCCCTTATTGATTTCACTTCTGACCGCCGGTTGCGCCGGATCTCCGGAGAGCGGGCAGAGTGTCATTGGTAAAGTCGACAGCGGTCTGGCGACGATTGGTCAGACCGCACAAACGGGAAGGCAAACGATCGAGGCCGGAACAGCGATTGCTGGTAGCGTGCCCGCGACACAAACCGCTTTAACCGAAGCGCTAGTCGGTCAATTGGGCGTTACCCAGCAGCAAGCACTGGGCGGGGCCGGCGCAATATTTCAAGCCGCCAAAACGAATATGACGCAACAAGCATTCGCCGGCTTGTCGCAATCCATTCCGGGTATGTCGGAAATGCTCGCTGCTGCACCGCAGGTCGGTGGCGCTGCAATGCTAGGAGGGGCCGGTGGAACTATCGGTACCATGCAGTCGCTTTATTCGTCGTTTAGGCAACTGAATTTATCGCCGGGAATGGTTAATCAGTTTATTCCCGTGGTTGTCGACTATGTCGGCAGCACCAGTGGGCAAGCAACATCGAATCTGCTTCGTTCGGCTTTGATGCCTTAGGCGGATAAACCTAAAAAAATTAGTTGGCTTGGCAGGATAGGTTATTTAAGGCTATGTTCGCGTTAGCAGTTGAAACGGTTCTCTTTCCTACTAAATAAACCATTTAGGAAATAGTCAATGATTGCTTTCCAATACACTGAGCGTGGAAGAGGGTACGATTACTCGCTTGACAGGACGCCGTAAACCCAGCACCTAAATTCCATAGTCTATTGGCCATGATTGATTACATAGATAATTTAGGTGCTGGGTAAATACGTCCGTGTAGGCTTGACGGCGGCGACTGATTGCCAAGGATGGCATGAATGCAGATTTTGCAGGAGCAAAAATCTGCCCTGCCGCCGACACCTGTCAATCGAGCAATCGTACCCTCCTTTCAACCATTGGCGCGATATTGAAAAAGGAAAGTTATTCAGAGTTGTATCCTGGGGTTTCATGTTGGCTTTAAGTTTAAAAGTATCAACTATTAACGCGAACATAGCCTTATTTAACCCGTCCCCAAAATTTTGCTATACCTTAAGTTTTCGGTTTGCTTTGGCCGCGCTCGAAATGTTTAGGACTCGGCTACAAACTCGGTCCAGCCAATGCTTCTGAAAAGAGGATCTCATACGAGCGGTTCTTTCAAACTAGCGGCGTTTAACAAAGCCATAAGCGTTGGTTCACAAGAACCGCAACCCGTGCAAGTGCCGGTAATTCTCGACAGTTTTTCAGGGTCCGTAATGCCCTCATCAATGAGCCGGCGAATTTGCCGGTCGGTTGTGCCGCTGCAGACGCAGAGTACGTCATTTTTTTTGTCGGGTCTTACTTGATTCATGAATGTTGAGTCGCGTTTATCAATTTGGGTTTGGCCTATGATTTCCGAATCGAGACGATATCGAAATCATAAATGGATAATTTTATGGAGTTTCGGTTCTAAAATCGCAATCGCCGAATAAACCGCAATTGCGCCGCAGAGTGCGATTAGATAGGGTGTTTTCATATCGAATGCGTAGTGTCCGGCAGTCCAAATGACGGTTCCGGCTAAAAGTGCCCCGGCAGCGCTGTAAGCACCGCCGAAGCGCGTGAATAAGCCGAATACGACTACGGTCACGATCCCAGCGCTGCCGAATGCTGAAGCTTGCTCAACTAGGCTGTGAATGCGGTCGGTTTGCAAGGCAAGTAAGTAAGCGACCATGCCGCCGAACAGAACGGTCAGCCGCGCAATACGAACTTTTCGACTTTCGTCGATCGTGCCCAGCAACGGCACGATTAGATTATGCGACAGAAGCGCCGAGGCAGCCATAAGTGCGCTGTCGACGGTGGACAAGATCGCCGAAATCAGCGCACCGGCAAAAATGATATATAAAAACGTTGGTAAATAATGCTGTGCCAATTGCGGCAAGATTTGTTCGGGTTGTGCTAGGCCCGGTAACAAGCGATAACCGAGTAATCCGATCAAGACCGGAATCAGGCCGATCGAAAGATATAATAGACCGCCGGCCAAACAAGCTTGACGCGCGATTTGCGGCGAACGGCAAGCCAGTACCCGAGATACCAGTTCTTGTGCGATTACCGATCCGCCAATTGGAATCATCCAGTGTTCCAGAATATCCTGCCAATTTTCGTTCTCGGCGGTTTTGAATAAAACCAATCGCTCCGGTTCTATCGAAGCAACCGAAGGCTGCCAGCCTCCTCCGGCGGTCAACACAATCGCCAATAAAATCGAAAGGCCTATGATCAGAGCGACACCTTGCACCGCATCGGTGATGACATCGGCCATCAAACCGCCGTACATCGTATAGACTATTACAACCAGCGCCGCGCAGGCGATCGTCATCTCGACTTCGAAGCCGGACGTAGCCGATAACACCTGTCCGAATGCCCGAATTTGAGCGGCGGCCCACATGATTGTACCGGGCACCATCATCAATACCGCAAGTTTTTCAACCAGAGGCGAATAGCGTTGCCGGAACAAATCAGCCAATGTGGTCAATTGCCGGCGCCACAATGGAATCGAAAATACCAAGCCCATCAAAACCAGACAGAGCGAATAACCGAAAGGATCGAGCGTTGCGCCGGACAGACCTTCCTCATAAACAGCACCAGCCGCGCCGATACAGGTTTCGGCACCGAACCAAGTTGCGAACACGCTCAACGTTGCAAGGCCTACGCCGAGACTGCGTCCGGCCAATAAATAATCGTCTTCCGTTTTGATTTTTTTTGAAACGAAAACGCCGATCAAAAGCTGTGCCGATATATAAACCAGAATGCCGGTTAGGACTGTATTCATGGGCGCAAAGAGGTGACGGTAGGGCCGAAAAAATACTAAGGAATATGCACAAAATAACTGCTACAAGTAGTAGGCTTTGCGGCGATTCGGTGACTCGCTTGACAGAGGACGCCGTGAATACTTCCATGTAGGCTTGACGGCGGCTTTCCCTGACCTGTCAATCGAGCCACCGAACCCCCTCCCAGAAGTTGTCGAAGTTATTTCATGCTCGTTCCCAAGTGAAAATTTGCAAGATATTATATACCTTTCACACTTCAAATTTCGGCGATGCTTAAAGAGGCAGCAATTCCAAGTTTGAGGGTAAAAAAGGGTGTGGAGCATGCTTGGCGAGAATGTCGGCGGCACGCCATCCTTGGGGTTCGAGTCGACGTCAAACCTACGGCGTCCTGATGGGCGAGTGACAGCATCCTTTCATTTGCTGGAGCGGATACCTGGCCTTCATGAGCATTAGGATAATGCTCATGACTCCGGAATATTAAGTCGCCAACGCAGAGGTCTTGGAAACACATCGATTGTATTTGGCTAGCTTCTCATTTCTTGAAGCACTTGTTGAAGCGATGCCGATAAGTCACGGCTCATTCGATTCAGGCATTCATTGAGCGCTGCCACGATGGTCGAATAATCATCGGTTGATCCCGGCAAACGGTAAGAGACTTGACGGTTTTGTATGACATCCTGACCGCGACGGATAAACCATTGCGCCGTTAAACCGGCTTGTCCCTTCTGATCGACATGAAACTCCAAAATAGTCAACGAGACGCGGAGCTTAGCCTGCCTGGCTAAGCTTGAAGATCTAGCTTCTACGACCTCAGCCGGGACGAGCATTGAAAGATTTTGCATCAGTATGCGGCTAATATTGGCATCGAGCGATTCGGCCCAACGGTTGAATTCGTTCAAATGATAGGTATTTCCTCCAGTTCCGACGACAATTTGCGGCCTATCGACATAGCGAGGAATACGCACCCGACCAAGTGCGATAACAGGCTTGGTTCTCGTTTCGATAACACTGCTTTCGTTTTCGTTGAGCGGTTCGAGAAGATAGAATTGCGAAGGTGGAGTTGTCCCGCCCACGCACCCTGTTAAGGATAAGAACAAACAGGTTAAGACTGGTAAACAAAAAGGCCGGACTGCATTCATAATTCAATATTCTCTAGTTATGTTTACCGGAAATCAACGATTCCGGATGCCTTTCCAAATAATCGGTCAGTTCTTTGATCGACCTCGATGCATCGTTGACCGATTCCAGCGTTTCGATTAAAACCGATTCTGGGCCAAAGGTATCGCCGACCATGGTTACCGAGTACTGTGCCTTATTCAAGGCGGCGGTCGCTGCAGTCAAGGCGTTGTTAGCGGAAGCCAAAATAGGTTTGATATCCTGAACCATCGATCTGGAATCTTGGACCAATAAATTCGTGTTGTTAATAGCTGTATGCGTAGTCTTGAGCATCGGTTCAAGGTTGCGGTTGAGCGTGCCAACCGCCTTTTCCATCCCCTCCATGGCATGAGCGAGAGCAACCTGAGATTGCTTGAGTTCATCGGATGCTAGCAGGTCTTTCATTTCTCTTAAACTGTCGGCAAAGTCGGTGACGATTTGTTCCAGCGGCAATTCGCGTAATTGATTGACAAATTCTTCCGCCGAATGCAGGATTTCGTCGCTGGTTGTTAGGATGCCCGGAAACTCAGGAATCCCTTTATAGTCCAGCTTAGCAAATACGGGAGGCTTATTGGGGTGCTTATCTACATCGACATAGAGAAGGCCGGTCAATAAGCTTTGTGTTTCCAAGCGAGCACGAAATCCAGCATCAACCAATCTGTCCCGAAGAGCTAATCGCTCTTCTTTCGTCATGGCTATATTGAAAGTCTTACCACTCGTGCCCATCATCTTTTGGCGATCGATCGCTACCACGACGGGCTTATAAACCTTAATTGAGGTTTTATCGAATTGTAATGCGATATCGGTGACTTCGCCGATTTGCACGCCCTGCATTTTTACCGGGGCTCCAACATTCAGACCGTTGAGAGAAGAGTCGAAGAACACCACAAAGTAAACTTTATCCGATTTAAAAAACTGGCCGCCGCCAAATATAAACAAGGCCACGATGACCAGTGCGACCGCGCCGATCGTAAAACTGCCTATCGCCAATGGGTTTATCGGTTTACTCATAAGACTGCTAGCCCTCTATTAACGCGTTGTCTCGACATTGCCCTCGCCTCGAGTCAAGAATTGAATGATTTTGGAATCTTTGGATTCGGCCAGCAAGTGTTTGGGTGATCCGGTAGCCAGCATGGTTTTGGTTTCAGGGTCGAGAAACACCGCGTTCGTGCCAATGGCAAAGATACTGGCCAGTTCGTGGGTAACAACGACAATCGTCGTGCCTAAGGCATCGCTCAAATTGATGATCAGATCGTCCAAAAGCCTTGCACTGACAGGGTCGAGTCCGGCAGACGGCTCATCGAAAAACAGTATTTCCGGGTCGAGCGCCATCGCCCTGGCCAGCCCCGCCCGTTTTTGCATGCCGCCGCTGATTTCGGAAGGATAATAGTCTTCGAAACCAGCCAGGCCTACCAATGCAAGTTTGTAAGAAACGATATCGGCGATTTCCGTGCGGCTGAAATCGGTAAATTCGCCGAGCGGCAAGGCAATATTTTCGGCCAAGGTTAGCGAGCTGAATAAGGCGCCGCTTTGATACAGAACGCCTATGCGCCGCAAGATTCGAATGCGTTCCGCATCGCTTGCGCGCCAAAAATTTTGCCGATCGTAAATGATATCGCCCCGTGCCGGTCGCTGAAGGCCGATTAAGTGTTTTAGCAGTGTGCTTTTGCCGCAACCGCTACCGCCCATGATAACGAAAACATCGCCGCGGTTAATCGTAAAATTCAAATCGCGTTGAATCACGAAGTCGCCGTAAGCCATCGTCAAATCCTTTACCGTGATATGAGGCGTGTTCATGATGATTTTCGAAATGTGTTCAAATGCCCAGCCGATTACAGATTAATGTGATGATAGAGTCGGCTACGACGATATAGACGATGCTGTTGACGACGGCGGCCGTCGCGGCATCGCCGACCGCCGAGGCGCTGCGTCCGCATTGCATGCCTCGCATGCAGCCTGCAGTGGCGATCAGTACCGCAAACACCAAGCTTTTGAATAAACCTATGCTGAAGTCGGTGAGATCGACGGCCTTGCTGAGTTGATTAAAATATTGGGTCAAGGATACATCGAAGGCGTTGGTGGTAACGATGGCTCCGCCGAGAATACCCATAAAGTCGGCATAAATACACAACAACGGCAGCATTAAGATTAACGCCAACATTCTTGGCAACACCAGAAATTCCATCGGCGATATACCCATGGTCTTGAGCGCGTCTATTTCGCTGTTGACATTCATCGTGCCCAGCTGCGCGGCATAGGCTGCTCCCGTGCGGCCGGACATAATGACCGCTGTCATCAAAGCGCCCATTTCGCGTACCGTTCCCAAACCAACTAGGTCGGCAATGAAAATTTGCGCACCGAACATCGCCAGTTGCACCGCTCCGACGAAAGCCAGAATCAGGCCGACTAATAAACTGATCAGCGTAACGATCGCCAAGGCTCCGGGGCCCGTCTCTTGTATACACAAAAATAAATCGACGGTGCGAAATCGAGCCTTGCCTCGCATCAGCGAAACGCCGGCCTGTACCGTTTCACCGATAAATATAATGAGCCTTTTGATGTCGGCGAGTCCGCTTAATACCATCATGCCAATTTTAGCCAAGGCCGGCGTTTGTTGCGCCGAACGGCGATCGCCGGCACGTTCCGGAACGGCGCGAGCCAGATTAAGTAGGCCTTGAATGCCTTCCGGCAGGCCCGATAAGTCGGCTTGAATGTTCTTGGCTTGGCAATAGTCCAGCATTGCGAGCAGATACGTCGGCAAGCGGCTGTCCCAACGGTCAAGATCGCCGGCTTGCAGCGTTAATCGCGCAAAGGGCGTGGTGGCGGCAAGTTGCGCCAACACTTGTTCGACAGGTTTTATATTAGCGCCTTGAGTCCAACTGCCGGCCAAGCGAATTGACCAGGTATCCGCATCGATTTGCTCAAACTTGATATGGCCCGAGATATCTTTTATATCCGTCATGCCGGTAGTCGCTTTCATCAAAAATTATCCACAAATTTTTTGGCCGAAAAAACATAAGGACTTCATGACAAATAACTCCCGGAAGTTATTTATTGCAAAATCCTAAACATTCCCGTCATGGTAAGGCAAATCGAAATGTTAGGAGCGGGTTGAATAACGCCCGCGAGAAAACGCGCTATTCGGGCAGCATGATTATGATTTTTATCGTGAAGGGCGCGATGATCGCTCTTTGCTTCGGCCGAATAAATCATCGGTTGTTTACGAAATTGAGTAAACCCCAAGCATGAAGAAGCTCAATGCTTGCCCGGCTCCAGCTTCACGCCGCGCCGTTCGTGCGTCACATAAGCCTGAATGGCGGTCATTTTCGGGTCGTCGGCGGCAAGCGGTTGGCCTTCGAGCGGATTTTTTAGACACCAATTGATCATTTCCCACATCGGCACGACTTTACCTAGCTGTTTTTGAAATTTCGGATAAGTTTCGGGATGCGTGTTCGCGGCATTCGGATGGCACTGTGCGCAAGCGACGCCGTTGGTGCCTAGTTCCGGGCTGGTCCATAGGTCGCGGCCTTGTTGAACGACTCCCATGAATTGCTGTTGCCAGCGCTCGAGGTCGGTATCGGTAAATTCATCGGCGGAAGCGGTGGGTATTGCTAATGCCAGCACCGACGGAAGCAATAGGATAGCTTTAATGAGTTTGAGGTTCATGCGGTTCTCCGGGTCGGAATCCTAGAAATGCGTTTGCGGCGGAATGCGAGCGTCTTCGCTTTGATAAGCGCTGTCTTCCGGTTGCTTGGTTTTGGTGTTGTAGATCACCGAACGCGCGGTATTGTTATACAGCGTGTAATGCAAGTCGATATTGCCGTTGTTCATATTGATAAACTGCCAGCCGGTCGCGTCGCGCTCGAAAAAAGGATCGGCGCGGTTTATTGGGACGGTCAATTTCGGCAGATATTGCTCGGCCTGGGCATAAGACTGCGGATAAGGCCATGGCCATGCAGTAGCCATGACCGAATTGAAGCTGATGTTGCCGATCTGGTTGTATTGGATTTGATGAACATGGCCGTAAATCACCGATACCTTATCGAAAGGTTTGAGTAAGGCTTGGATTTGTTCGGCGTCTTCGGTCCAGAAATTCCAGCCTTTGAATATTTTTTGCAGCGGTGAATGCGATAACACGACGATCGGTGTGGTTTTGGCGACTTTGGATAAATCGGATTTGAGCCAGTTTCTTTGCTCCTCGCCGACCATGAACGGCGATCCGTTCGGATTGTCGAGTCCGGCCATTTCCAGCATACGTTGTTCGTTGCTCGGCCAGCGGTTGAAAGTCCAGTCGTCGTAAGTCCGAATGCTGTTCAAAACGACGAAATGCACGCCCTTATGATTGAAGCTGTAATATTGCGCGCCGAACAGTTGCTCCCAATAGTCGCCGAGATCGAGATAATAGTCGTGCTCGCCCATTACATAATGGACTTTATAGCGCAATGCCGATATGATTTCAGCGCCGTGATCCAATTCGGCTTTCGTGCCGAGTTGGGCCAAATCCCCTCCGAAAAACACGAAATCGGGCTTCGGTACCAGTAGATTGGTTTCGGCCACCGCGCGAATCAGTCCCCGATCCCAATTGCGGACGAAGCGCGTGCCTTCGATATGTTGAATATGGGCGTCGGAAATATAGGCGAACGTAAAATTTTCGGCCGTGTCGGCAAAGGCTAATTCAATCAGGCTAATCGGTAACGTGCTGCCGATGGCCGCTGCTCCCGCTGTCTTCAAAAAATTCCGGCGGCTTTTATGGATCGTATTCATCGTTCAAGTCTCCTTCAATTAACCGCTTGAGCCGATTCGGTTTCGGCCGGTTTTTTAGGGCTGGTCAATGCTTTCATGAACTCGACCAGATCGTCGATTTGCGTGCCGGTTAAGTTGAGCGGGCGTATGCCGCCGCTCAAGAAATCGTTGACACGTGCGCTAGCCTCCGCGACGCCGCCGTTGTTGTAATGCACGATGACTTCGCGCAAGGTTTTCAGGCTGCCGTCATGCATGTAGGGCGCGGTTAATTCGACATTGCGTAGCGTCGGCGTCTTGAATGCGCCGATCTTGTTCAATTCGTCAGTGACTGCGAAACGGCCGAGTTCCGATGATTTCGGATCGGTCAGCACCATGATATCGACGTCCTTATCTTGATTTTTCGCTTCGAGGAAGGCTTGCGTCAAGGTCGGAATGTCAGATTCGATAGAATCGATGCCGATACCGATATTATGAAAGCGGCTGTCGGTGAAGGTCGCATTATCCTGTTCGATCACATGACAAGATACGCACCGGCCTTGGCCGATGAATAAGTTGAAGCCGCGAATTTGCGCGTCGGTCATCGCATCGGTTTCGCCTTTGAAATAAAAACGGTCGAACGGTGAGTTGCCGGTGACTAGCGTACGCTCGAAACTGGCAATCGCTTGTACGACATGATCGATCGTTAGCGCATCGCCCGTAACTTCAAAGACTTCTTGAAAAGACTGTTGATAATCCGGGTCGCTACGAACGATATCGAGAATCGGGTCGTGATTGGGCAGGCCGTGTTCGACCGGGTTGATAAACGGCTGTTTCGCTTGACTTTCGAGATCGGGTTCGCGTCCGTCCCAAAATTGGGAATGATAAAACGCCGCGTTCAGCACTGTCGGGGCATTGCGTGTGCCGGTCTTGCCGCTGTGACCGACCGAAACGGGTAGATTGTCGGTGAAGGCCTTGCCGTCGTCATGGCAATTTGCGCAGCTGACCGTACCGTCGATCGAAAAGCGTTTGTCGTGAAAGAGTTTATCGCCAAGCGCAATCTTGGCCGGCGTTTGCGGATTGTTTTCCGGAATGGGAACCGGCGGTAAACCGATTAGTTTGTCTTCTTCGGAATAGCGGCTCGGCGGTGCTGCTTGAGTCTGCGGAGGGGGCGATGCAGAAGGCTCGAGCGGGTCGGTTTTCGGTGTCTCGACTGATTGTTCGCAACCGAACAAAACGGCAATGCCGAGCGTTAATACGAGTGAATTGCGCATTACGATCCTCCTACAAAGAGAGAGAAGAGCTAGCTTGCATTGTAGTTCTGAAATCTTATTGTCACAAGACAATTGATTTTAGAGGGTAGGGTTAATCAGTTGGCGGAAACAAGGCGTCTAATTGTTCGGCGGGAAGCGCTTTGGAATACAAAAAGCCTTGTCCGAGACGGCAACCTGCTTGCATTAAGTAATCGGCTTGTTCGGCATTTTCAATGCCTTCGGCAATAATATTCAAACGCATGTGACGGGCAATCGAAATGATGGAATGGACGATTACTTTATCGTCGGGGTCGTTCAAAATGTCCCGGACAAAGGACCGGTCGATCTTGATCGAATTGATCGGAAATTTTTTTAGATATGTCAGCGAAGAGTAACCGGTTCCGAAATCGTCCAACGATACGGTTACGCCTATTTGCATCAATTGTTGCAAAATACGTATTACGGCGGACATATGTTGCATCATGACGGTTTCAGTGATTTCGATCTCCAAAAACTCGGGGTCAAGCTCCGAGTTCTCCAGGCATTGCCTAATCGAATGGACCAAATCATTTTGCAAAAATTGCCGGGCCGATAGATTGACGCAAATTTTTGTTAATTGCGGCTGATCTTGATCGCGCCAAATCTTGAATTGCTTACAAGCGGTCTTTAAAACCCATTCGCCGATGGCAACGATCATACCGGTTTCTTCGGCAATCGGAATGAAGTCATCGGGTGAAATCGGTCCTTTTATCGGATGATTCCAGCGTAATAACGCTTCGAAACCGATAATTTGATTCGGTGTTGTTTGTAAGTCGATCAAAGGTTGATAGTATACGACCAATTCTTGGTTAGGCAGGGCATGATGCAGATCATTTTCCAGTGTACTGCGAGTGAGGGCTTCGGAGCGCATGCTATCGGAGAAGAGTTGGTAATTATTTCGTCCAGAAGCTTTTGCGTAATACATCGCAGCATCGGCATTCTTGATCAATTCACCGACCGAGGAGCCATCCTTCGGAAACAGCGTAACACCAATACTCGTTGATGTAATAAACTGGTTGCCGGATAAATCGAAAGGTTGCGATAACACGTCGAGTATTTTTTTGGCAATTTCGGCGCTGTGCTGTGCCGCACTCTGTTCGTCGACGAAATCGGTCAATAAAATAACGAATTCGTCGCCGCCGAAACGTGCGACCGTGTCGCTTTCTCGCACGCAGCCCCTGAGGCGTTTGGCCACATTTTGCAGTAATAAGTCGCCGGCAAAATGACCGAGGGTATCGTTGAGTATTTTGAAACGATCCAGGTCGAGAAAAAACACCGAAAGCCATAATTTATGGCGTACCGCTTGAACGATGCCTTGCTTGAGCCGGTCGTTTAATAAAGCGCGATTCGGCAGTTCGGTCAACGTATCGAAATAAGCTAATTGTTCGATTTGTTTTTCATTGAGTTTGCGCAGCGTGATGTCGGAGAAGATACCGATATAATGACTGACGCGACCGAATTTATCGTTGATACGACAAATGCTGAGCCATTCGGCGTATAAATCCCCATTTTTTCTACGGTTCCAGATTTCGCCTTGCCAGCAGCCTTCCTTGTTGATTTTTTGCCACATATCGCGGTAAAACGCCGGGCCTTGTCGTCCCGAGGAGAGGGTTTTGGGCGTTCGGCCGATGACTTCGGCCGGTTTATAGCCCGTTACCGCGGTAAAAGCGAGATTAATCTTAAGAATGGTCGTATCGGGTGCGGTAATCATGATGCCTTCCTGGCTATGCTCGAACACTTTCGCGGCAAGTTCTAATTGCGCTTCCATTTTTTTGCGTTCGCCGATAGCAATGATATTGACTAGTAAACAATCTTGGTTGAAATCGACACTCGCGGCTGCTTGATTTTTTATCAGGCGTCCGCTGAGTTCTATGTAAATGGGTTTCTTGTGTCTATCGAGCAATCTCAACTCGATGTGCTTTCCGTCCGGTTTTTTATAAAACGCGCTGTAACGTGCGTTAAAAATACTTAGGTCGTCGGTATGAATAAAAGCCGCTAGAAATTTATCGCGTAATTCGCTATGGTTTTTGCCGAGCATTTCTTGCACGGTCCGATTCGACTGTAAAATGCGTCCTTTTTCATCCAGTCTTAAATAACCTACCGGTGCTAGGTCAAAAAGTGTAATGAAGTCGTTTCTCGACGCAATGAGTTGTTGCTGCGCTTCTACAAGCTGTTCGTTTTGCATGCGCAGTTCGATTTGATGCACATTCAGTTCGTGAAATAGCGTCTGTAGATCATGCGGCGAAACCGCATCGATATTGACCGACTCTAAATTGATTAAGGATTCCGCTTCGTGCCTTAGATCGTCGATATCCCCTGAATTGTTCTTCATCGTGCGTACCGGTTTAGTGTCGTTGTTCACTGAATGCAATCAAAAGCGCCTCTCCGGCGTGATCTCCGAGAACCGATGCGCTTATTTTGACGGCTAATTCTTGATGATCTTTGGTGACTCTTCGGGTCAATAAGGTCTGCGGGGCCGAGCAACCCAGAGTCAATCCGGCGATAAAGCGTAGCACTTGTGTTCTACCTGATTCGGGCGTTAGGTCTGCGATATTACGGCCTATGGCTTCTTGCTTGAGCCAACCGTATAAATTCTCGGCGCCTTTATTCCAAGCGGTTATTTTTCCTTGCGGGTCCAGTAGAAGCAATGCTTCTTCGGTATCCATCACGAGCGAAGCAAGGCGTTGAAGGCAACTGACGCAATCGTTTTTAACCGCCGTCAGATGTGCGCTGATATCACGTTCGGTCAAGGCGATCAATTCGTTGCCTTGGCTTTCGGAATAGAGCAGCGAAGCCGTGACGGAAACATCGATCAATTTGCCGCTTTTGGTAATACGCCGAGCTTCGAATTGTGACACGGCTTCGCCTAGATGATTTTTTTGTTGCAGCTTAGCTGCGATCGAGATGTCGGCAGACGGCATCAGCGATTGAAACTTCATTCCCAGGGCTTCCCGTTCAGTCCACCCGTACAGTTTTTCGGCGCCGCGGTTCCAGGTGACGATGTTACCTTCCAAGCCTTGCAGCGTGATCGCGTCGTCAGAATAAAGCGCGAAATTGGCCAAGCGTTCGCGTTCCATTTTTTCGCGTATCTTAAGCTCGGTTTCGGTGCGTTTTAGCCGGTCGATATCGATGAAGGTCAGAATGATGCCGGCATAGGCATTGTCGGATATGGCATAGGGCAATACGCGCAATAGATACCAATCGCCGTTGGCGGTTTGCAATTCTTGTTCGAACGGTGTTTGATTTTCGGACACCTCGTTGACGATTGCATCGAGGTTGAAGTCGAGAACCGAATGCGACAAATGAAAAAAAGGCCGGCCGAGATCGTTGTCTCGGATATGGAATATCGATTCGAGTCGGTGGGTAAAGCGTCTGACTTCGAGATTTTCGTCGAGAAAAAGCGTCGCGATATTGGTGCTATTGAACAAATTATCCAAATCGTTATTGAGCAGCGTTAATTCGGTGATCTTGCCTTGATACTCGGCGTTGACGGTGTACAACTCTTCATTGACCGATTGCAGTTCCTCGTTGGTACTTTGCAGTTCTTCGTTGCTGGCTAGTAATTCTTCATTGGTTGCTTGCAGCTCTTCGTTCGATGTTTCCAGTTCCTCTACCGTCGTTTGCAGGTTTTCTCTCGTGAATTGTAATTCCTGCTCTAAATCGTTGATGCGTTGCCGGGCATCCATGTCGGCGTCGTAGGAGAGTGGTTCGGTCGAGTTTGGTTTATTGGGCTCGGTTGTTTCACTGATCATGACCGCGAGCAATTTTTCCTGGCTTTTCTTGCCGGGCAAGTTTTTGACGGTCAGCGTAACCGTTCTTAATTGATCATGGCCGTGAATGCGTATATTGGATAACACGATTTCATTCGTGCCTTTTAACGCTTTATTGATACCGGTTGCAATGGGTATTGCCAGATCCTTTATGACGATTTTAGTGATTTCGCTGCTGATCTTACCGCTAGGATAGGATAAATAGTCTCTGGCTTCACCGAAGGTATGCGAGATTTCCATGTTTTCGTTGACCAACATCGTGAACGGCAAAATATCCCCTGCAATGCCGTTGACGAAACGCTCCAGCGTCCGGTCTTCGGAAAACCGATTGATGGATGGACGGTTGAAAGTCGTTGTGAAAGAAGGCTGAAAGATAGAGCCTGAAATGGGGCGAGGTTCTAAAGGTGTCAGTCCGGATGCTTTGTATTTACCTTTGGAACGGTATAGTTTGGTTTTGGGACTGACAAAGTCGAAATAATCGACCATATCGCCGATCGTTTCGCTGGTGCCGAGTAGTAGCAAACCGTCCTTGGTCAGCGAAAAATTGAATAACTCCAGGATTTTTTTTGTAGAACCGGTTGCAGATAAATCAGTACGTTTCTACAACTGATCATATGGATATTGGTGAATGGTGGGTCCTTGATCAGGTTATGTTGGGCGAAAACCACCATTTCTCTAATTTTTTGCGTGACTTGAAAATTGTCTTCCTTGCGTGAAAAGTATTTGCTCAACAGTTCCGGCGGCACATCGGCGGCAATGCTTTCAGGATACAAACCGGCGCTCGCTTTTTCGATAGCGCTGTGATCGATATCGGTCGCGAATATTTTGATGCGGAAATAATGATTGGATTGCTCTCGATATTCGGCGAGTAACATTGCTAGAGAATAAGCCTCTTCGCCAGTCGAGCAAGCGGTTACCCACAAACGCAAGTCTTCACCTTGCAGTCGCCCGATCGATTCAGGCAGCCATTTTTCATTGAACTCTTGAAAAACGAATTCGTCTCGGAAAAAACAGGTCACGCCGATCAAAAGCTCTTGATAAAGAGTATTGATTTCTTGCTGGTTCGTTTCCATGAACCGGACATAGTCGGTCAAGTCGGCAAGTTGATTGATGCTGACCCGCCTCTCGATACGGCGCATTACGGTACTGGGTTTGTAATAGGTAAAATCGATTTTGCATTTTTCGCGAAGCAACGCGAAGATGCGGGTAATGCTGGTTCCGCCTTGTGGAATGATGTCCGTTTCCAAGCTGCCGGAATAAGGATGTTTGATGAAGGATGATAATTGCGTCGGCATTTCGTCCGGCGCCAGAATAAAATCGGCCAGTCCGGTTCCGGTTGCATTGTTCGGCATGCCGGTGAATTTGGCGGATTCTTCGTCTTGCACCATCACCATGCCTCCGTGTTCCTTGATTGCACGAATGCCGCGAGTGCCGTCGCTGCCTGTTCCGGACAAAATAATCGCAATCGCTTGGCTGCCCGCGTCTTCGGCTAGAGACCGCAAGAAGATATCGACCGGTAGATTGAGTCCTTCTGTTCGAACTTGTTCCTTGAGCAACAGCTTGCCGTGAAAAATGGTTAGGTTTTGACGCGGGGGTATCAGGTAAATGTGGTTCTGATTGACTGCCATGCCATCCTCGATCCGATGTACGGGCATTTCGGTATGCTTGGACAGTAATTCAGCCATCAGGCTTTTATAATCGGGCGAAAGATGCTGGACGACGACAAATGCGAGTCCGGAATTGATCGGCATTTTCTTGAAGAATGACTCGATCGCCTCAAGGCCGCCGGCCGAAGCGCCGATGCCAACTATATATGGCGCCGTAGATTCGAAGGAAGTGCCGTTTTCCATTATTGTATTATTGTTGTTAGGGTTAATCGGTCGGCTAAGACTAACATTTTAAGCATACAAATGTGGAAATAAAAATACGGATTTTTACTTGCTTTAGAGCAGCCTAAAAATAATGTTTGAATCTATATGGGAATCTTTGCAATCCAAAAAATGATTACGGCACAGTTTTTTGGGTGATTATCCAACCCCGACATTCTCACGCTGGAGCTTGAGAACGATAGGGGGATGTCAATAATTACCTTCTTCGGGTTCAAAATATCTTTTTAGGTTTAAGGTTTTACGACATTGAATTTTAATTTGATAAATAAGGTCATATGGAATTGCTTTTTGCACAGGCAACGTGCTCTCCGGCAATATTCCGTTCGATAAAACTCGTAATTCCGCCTTCGCTAAAATTACCGTATGCCAGCAGCAGTTTCACATAGGCGCATTCGAGCGACAGATTCCAGAGCATTTCAGCGCCTTGTTCGAGTAATTCGCGCGTACTTTCGTAGGCGCTATCGGAGTGTATCGACGGCGCTAGATAAACCGGAATGCCCTGTTTCCGGCAACGTTCGATAAACGGCAGCAATGACCAATCAGCACCCCTCTGCATCGAGGCGCAGGCGGTGCCGGAATGATAGAGATCGTGCAATACCGCATCGATGCCATCCAAGTTAAACAGCGTGTAATTTAAACCTGGATAAGGCCTGATTAATGCGATGCGTTTCGCGAAATCCGGTTTTAAATCGAAAGCCGCGGCGGCTTTGTTTTTAAGCGTGATGAGCGGTTCGGAAAAAACGCCGTTTTCGAAATGGCAATAACATTTGTTTTGCACACTGATAAAATCGCCGCTGAGTTGCAGCGAAGAAGCCAGGCGGCTGCCCAAATGGATTTGCGTGCATTCGCCCCGGTTTTGATAAGGGACGAAAACGCCCGTTTCGCGGCGTTGCCTAATAAATTCGACTGCGGCAATAAAATTTTTCAAGCCGTTGGCCTCGGGGTGATCAAGAGGACGGTCGCTCGACACCAGCAGCATTGGTTTGTTTAATGCATGGAAATAAAGGCTTAGCGCAGCGGCGGTATAGGCTAAGGTATCGGTGCCGTGCGTGACGATGATGCCGTCGTAGCGTTCCGGTTGCTCTGCCTCGATAGCTTTGATCAATGTTTCCCAAAAGCCCGGCGTAATATTTTCGCTTAAAATTTGAACCGGTCTTATCGTCGTGAAGTCGATTTGTGAATGCTCCGGATACTGTCGTTCAAATAGCTGTAGTAAACGGTAAGGCGCGTTGGCGGAAGTTGCGATCGTGCCGCAGGAAGCCTCCGAGCCGATCGTGCCGCCGGTAAATACAAGCAAAACGTTTTTCATAGTATGATGAATTCCAAAACAAATCGTCCAAGAATAGCAAAGACCCTTTTTTAAAAAAATGAAAATATCTCTAATCGTCGCCATGTCTAGTAATCGTGTGATCGGTATCGATAACAGCTTGCCGTGGCATTTATCTGCGGACCTGAAAAAATTCAAGTCCATCACGATGGGATCGCCGATATTGATGGGCCGTAAAACGTACGAGTCGATCGGCAGGCCGTTGCCGGGACGGACTAATATCGTTATTACGCGTAACACTGATTACCGGCCATCGGGCTGCGAGGTGTATAACGATATCGAAAGCGCGATGGCAAGTTGCCGCAATCATAACGAAATTTTCGTGATCGGCGGTGCGACATTTTACGAGGCCATGCTGCCGATAGCCGATAGCCTATACCTAACCGAGGTTAGGCGGACGTTCGAAGGCGATACTTTTTTTCCGGAAATCGAGGCTGATCATTGGTTGGAGACGCATCGTGAAGATATTCACGATGACCCGGACGTTTCTTTCGGGTACAGTTTTGTAAAGTTGGAACGAATAAAAAAATAAGTAGATTAATCCCAGTTTCCTAGTACATCGTAATAACCAAGATGAACAAAACGGTGGAAGCAAGACCACGCGGTTAAGAGGTGTTGTTATCGCGCATCCGTTCGAAAATTATAATTACAAATGAGGAAGGAATAATGTCAAGTATCATCAATCCACAACGGCGTCAATTTTTACAATATTCGTTTTTCGGCGTGGCCGCCGCATCCCTGCCCGGCATCAGCGCCGCGGCGATGAAACAAATCAAGAGCGAACCCTCCCCCGACTTCCATCCCGATGTCGAAATTGAATTTACCTCGCGTAACGCTTTCATGCCGATTTTAAGCAATGGGGAGAAGTCTAAAGTACAAAAGTATTATGGCAAGCTATTGAAAGGACCTGAGAATACTCTGCAAGACCTCGGCGATAATTTTTTGGGACCGGTTATGAATCTGGTCAAAGGCCAAAAAGTCAGGGTTTATTATAAAAATCGGTTAAACGAACCGTCGATCATCCACTGGCACGGATTGCATGTGCCGCAAGCGAGCGACGGGCATCCGATGTATACGATAGGCCCCGGCGAGCAATATGTATATGAATTTGAAGTGATGAATCCGGCCGGCACCAGTTTTTATCATTCACATGCACATGAAGTCACCGGCGATCAAGTGTATTTCGGTTTGGCAGGTTTGATTCAAGTCACCGACGAGGCCGAAAAAGCCTTGGGATTGCCGAGCGGCGAATACGATGTTCCTCTGGTGCTGCAAGACAGGCGCTTCGATGCTAAAAACCAATTGCGTTATGTGCGCGGCATGCATGACAAAATGATGGGCTTTCTCGGCGATAAAATCATCGTCAACGGCAAAGAGGATGCCGAATTCTCTGTCAAGACACGCGCCTACCGGTTTAGGGCCTTGAACGGTTCCAATTCCAGAATCTATAAATTGGGTTGGGATGACGGTACGCCGTTGACCGCGATCGGCACCGATGCCCATTTACTGGAAAAGCCGGAAACCCGCCCCTATATTATGCTGGCGCCCGGCGAGAGGGTCGATCTTTGGCTCGACTTTAGCGGACGCGAAGTCGGGTCGAAGCTCGTTTTGTATAGTTTGTCTTATACTGGCGCGATGCCTCCGATGTACGAACGCATGCGCGGCATGCAAAGCGATCATGGCGGCATGGATGATGACCCGGCAAATGAAACCCGCGGCATGGGTATGGGTATGGGGATGATGGGCGGCGGAATGATGTCGGGCGGCTTAGCGCAGGGCGCTAAATTTGCAGTCGCTACTTTCAATGTTACCGCAGCAGCCGAAGACTCGCCCAAACTACCGACGAAATTGGTCGCCTTCGATCGTCTGACCGAGGCAAGCGTCGACAATGCCGCTAAACCGATTCCGATCGGGATTTCCGAAAAACCGATGCGACCGCAACTGAACGGCAAATCGTTTACATTGGATCATGTATTCGATTTTGAAAAGGTTAAACTAGGGTCGATCAAAAAAATCAAAATTTTTCATGATCATGGCCCCGGAGGAGGTCAGCACGGCGACGCAAAAATGGATCACGGCGCTAAACCGAAAGACGATTCGGCTATGCAGATGGAGCATGGCGCCGATAAACAAGACGATGAATCGATGCAAGACGGTCATGGCCGAGGCGGCATGGGTAAAATGGGCGGCATGCGGCATGGCGGCGGCATGGACATGATGAGCGGTATGCAACATGACGGCGATGCGCAACAAGCCAATCATGAAGGCGGAATGGGCATGGGTCGCGGCATGCGCGATCGTAGTGGTATGCGTGGCATGCGGCACGGCGGCGATACCGACATGCAAATGGGCGGTGGTATGCAAGAAGGAGACGGCATGGGTATGATGGGCGGAATGAATCTATCGATGGCGCATCCGATTCATTTACACGGTCAGCAATATCAAGTTCTATCCCGAAAAATCGGCCCGATGGGCTCGAAAGGCTATGAAACCGTTAAGGATGGCTTTATCGACAGCGGCTGGAAAGATACGGTGTTGGTGATGCCTGGAGAAGAAGTAGAAATTGCCAAACCCTTCCAGGATTTTAAAGGCCTGTTCTTATACCACTGTCATAATCTGGAGCATGAAAACTTAGGTATGATGCGGCAGTTCTTGGTTGAATAGACGATTCATGCCGGGTTTAACTAAGATCCTCCGGCATGATTTTGGTATTCATTTTTCCCTTCTCGAAGACGCTTATATGGATGTAAGCGGTAGACTAGACTGCGTCGGGAACTGGCAGTCGAGATGGAGTATTAACTCGATGAGTTTAACGAATTCATATCAGGCTAATTTAATTCCACTATGCAGTTTCTGACCAGTTTAGTTTTATTTCGTACCCGGCATTGGGTTGTTTTATATTTTATGGCCGCCTTGCTCGGTGCCTTGATCGGCTTTTTCTTTTTATACCCGATCAACGAATTCGTTTATTACTTCGAACACGAACGCTACCGACCCGATGCAGCGAGCGTGATTCGATATGTGACCGGTGAAATGATGGATTCGCTGGGAGGCAAGACACCGATGAAAACAACGTTTTATGCATTCGTCGGCGCTAGTTTAGGCTGCATTACCGCGTTGCTTTACAATGTCATGCATCGGCGCTGGCTGCAAATCCAACAGCTAACGCATGAGCTGGACAAAGATTTAGAGGCGCTGATTAAGCAGGGAGAAAATCCGTATTTGGAATTTAAGTCGTCACTGCGCTGGGATATCGTTGAAAATCGAGTTAATCGCGCGCTCGAAGGCGTCGTGATCAAGACCTTGGCCGGCTTTATGAACGGACAAGGCGGCACATTATTGATCGGTTTATCCGACGAGGGTGAAATTCTGGGTTTAGACAAGGATTATCAAACGTTGAAAAAACCCGGACGCGACGGATATGAACAACTGATCATGACCATGATCGCGACAAATATGGGCGCCGATATCTGTCAATTCGTCCGGGTCGTTTTTCATGATCTCGACGGTTTGGATATTTGCCGCCTGATCGTGCTGCCGTCAACACGCCCTGTCTTCATTCAACAAGGTAACAACCCGAAGCTTTATTTGAGAACCGGCGGCGGTACCCGAGAGTTGAATGTACAAGAAGCAATGGATTATATGAAGGCCCGCTGGCATAAATAGCTGTTATTCCTTTCGCACTTCAAATTTCGACAGTGCCAGAAGAGGCGCCCGGGTGTCCGGTCGATTTTCGCTCCTGCAAAATCGACATTCACGCCATCCATGGCGCTCACAAAGGCTTTGCCAGCATGGATCTACATGGACGTATTTACGGCGTCCTTTAGCGGATACCCAGGCGCCGAATTTTGATCTGCGACGGGTATATACCGGGTTCCGAAAATGCCGTTTACCAATAACCGCTACTCTCGAAGATTCATGCGGAAAACGGCCTTCGCGTTTTTTCAGAAGGCGCGGGCTTTGGTATGATCGTCTCTTAATCCCTTTATACACAAAATGAATTGCACTTGTTAGTTGAATCCGCGTCGGCTAAAAAAAGCTATGTATGCGGTAATAGTTGAAAATACCTACCACTACCGGAAGTACTTAAAAATTCAAAGTGAATTGTAGGGTACGCTGCGCGCACCTAATGTCGGGGCACAAGGCAACAACCTGAGGGCACGTTAAACTCAGGTGGTGCTGCTATGGTACGCGTAGCGTACCCTACAGCCTTCAAGTTTCGAGATGAGTGCCGTATTAATTTCAACTATTAACGCGAACATAACCTAAAAAATGGGGTATTCGGATTGGTTAGTTGTACGAAATTTTTTCGCCGACTTCAAAACTGGTCTATATGCTGTTGCAACAGTTTTTTTACATGGTCGGACTTTATCAAGTCAAAGTAGGTAAGTAACTTTTCCTTGTCCCGCAGGTCGTCCGCATCTAATTCCCACAGGGCTTTTAAATCGTCCTTAATTTCCTCGGCGACCCTTTTATCGTCGGCTATCACGTTGTACCTGGAATTAACTAAATCGATCAGAGTTACTTCATTAACCTGGAAATCTTTGCACAGGCTTTGTATGTTTTCCTCGAGAATTTCAAGCGCTTCATGCTTGTCGAATGCTAGGCAAAGAACATTTTCATAAGTGACTTTCAAATTATAAAAGCTCAGCGCTGTTTCGCTTTCATTTAGATATTCTTGAAGTTCATTTTTCAGCAAATCGAAAAGTTGGATTTTTTCATGCAGGGATAGCATGGAGACGTTGGGAAGCTTGGTCATAAAATATTTGCTAATTTGTAAATTTAAAACGGAAAGGGAAGTGCTAAGGATTTGGTCGAAAATAACTTCCCTATTTTATGGAGGGTACGGTTGCTCGATTGGCAGGTGTCGGCGGCAGGGCAGATTTTTGCTCCTCGGCAATTGCTGAGTTACAAGGATGTAATGAATGCAGAAAATGCAGGAGCATTTTTCTGCCCTGCATCGCCTAAAGCGCCTACTGTTGGCGCCCTAATACACGCTATCCATGGCGTAATGCAAAATCTGCATTCATGCCATCCATGGCAATCAGTCGCCGCCGTCAAGCCTACACGGATGGTTTCACGGCGTCCTGTCAAGCGAGTTACCGAACCCTCAACAAAGCTCATAGTTCCAGGAGGTTATTTATCACGAAATCCTAAAATCACCGGAGCTAAACTTTCTTCCTGATCTTATCGATAGCTGAACGGTCAAACTGATCTGGAAAGGTTATCCAATTAGCGCCTTTGACCTGGTAAAAAACACAACGTCAGCTATCAAGAGTGGCGAATTCACAGTCACGGCCAAGCGCAGGCTGTAGCGCCTTGTTGTGCGGTTGAAAGCTGGCGCTTGCTGTAAAAAACTCAGGATCAAGATCTATTCCGATATTCCACTCTATGGCGTCAAAAGACACGCGAATGAGGAAGCAATACCAGCGATGGTACTTTGCTTGTCAACACCTGATTTCGAATACCCAAATATTGAAATACCAATAAATTAGTTCTTTTTCTGCCTAGGTTTCATAACGCCTTCGCAATCGATACTGACCCGGAACACATTGTCTCCTAGATGTAACGCGGTTAAAGCACCGCCCCAGAGACAGCCAGTATCGATGCAATAACAATTGTTGCCCCGATAGTAACCGAGCGAGGACCAATGTCCGAATACGATGCGCAAATCGGCGTTTTTACGGTTGGGTATTTCAAACCAGGGTTTTAAACTCTTGGGCTGAGTTCCTGGCGGTCCGTTATGAATAAAATCGAGCTTACCATTATCATCGCAATAGCGCATGCGCGTAAAACAATTGATAATAAAACGTAGCCGGTCGACGCCTTTTAATTGAGGCGACCATACATTCGGCTTGTTGCCGTACATGTCTTTGAGAAAATTGGCATAATTGGAATCTTGTAGTGCATTTTCCGCCAGAGCGGCCATTTCGCGGGTCGTGTCGAAGTCCCATTGCGGGGGCAGGCCGGCATGCACGAGACAAAACTCGTCATTGTAATGAAACAGCGGCCGATGTCTGAGCCAATCGAGCAGTTCGTCTCGGTCCGACGCCTCGAGGATTTCGCTCAGCGAGTCTTTTTTGCGCTCGGATCTAATCGAACAAGCCGTGGCGAGCAAGTGTAAATCATGATTGCCCAGTACGGTCACGGCCGAGGAACCAAGCGATCTTACGAAACGTAGGGTTTCCAACGATTTAGGCCCGCGGTTGACCAAGTCGCCCGCAAACCAGATTTGATCGGTGTTTTCATTGAATCGAAGCGCATCCAATAGCCTGAGCAAATCGTCGTAGCAACCTTGAATATCACCAATCGCATAAATGGACATGGTTAATGTAAGGTTCTAGGAATCGACAGCGTGAACTTAGGGATATAAGCTTCAAAATCCTCGCCGTCATCGGAGCACATCGAATATTTGCCTTGCATCACGCCTACCGGCGTTTCGATCATTGCGCCGCTGGTATAACGAAATGATTCGCCGGGTTTGAGATAGGGTTGTTCGCCGATGACGCCTTCGCCCGTAACCTCTTGTACTTTGCCGTTGGCATCGGTAATCAACCAATGCCGAGTCAATAATTTCGCCGGAATCATGCCGGCATTGGTGATCGTAATCGTATAGGCGAAGACGTAACGTCCTTCTTCCGGGTATGATTGCGTTTCGATGAAATGAGGGATAGCCTCGATAATGATTTTATTTTTTGTGCTCATCGACGATGGTATAAATTATGAATGCTAAATTGATTAGTATTTCAACTTAACTCGGTTTTAAACGCAAGCAACTATTCAAAATGAGAATCAACAGAGCGTTTCCAATTCTATTGTTTTTGTTGCCTTTGAATGCCTATGCGGCAAGCGCTACTGATTTGTTTTCCGCCGCGGTCGGCGGTAATCAAGCCCGAGTCGAAGCGCTTCTGGCTCAAGGTCTCGATGTTAATAGCGCAGCTCCCGGCGGGCGTACGGCATTGATGGGGGCGAGTTTCGGCGGTAATGCGCGGATTGTGCAAACTCTTTTGGCTTACGGTGCCGATGTGAATATGGCCGATAATACCGGAACGACAGCGTTGATGGATGCATTGATTTTCAGTCATGAAAATATCGTTAACTTGTTGATAACGGCAGGCGCCGATGTCAATGCCAAAGACAATCAAAATATAACGGTATTGGGCCGAGCGAAAAAAGTCGGTAATGAGCGCATCATCAAAATCCTCGAGCAAGCAGACGCTCAGGAAGCGCCGGAAGTCGAAGAAACGGAGCCTGCGGATGAAGAAGGCGAAACCCCTGCAGAAGAACAAGAAAAGCCTGAAGAATAGGGAGGGCAATCGAGATATTCGTAAGCATTTAAAGCTATACTTTCCTACCTAAACCCAATATCTAAAGGAGCGCGGCATGACCAAAATCCCCGTTAAAACGCCGGTTGTCGAACTGGACGGCGACGAAATGACCCGAATAATTTGGCATTTCATCAAGCAGGAATTAATTCTGCCCTATCTGGACCTGACGATCGACTATTACGATTTGAGTATTCAACAACGCGATGCGACCGAAGATCAAATTACGATCGATGCTGCACATGCGATCAAAAAACACGGCGTCGGCATCAAATGCGCGACGATTACACCGGACGAAGGACGTGTCGAAGAATTCAATCTGAAGAAAATGTATAAATCGCCGAACGGCACGATACGAAATATTCTCGACGGGACCGTATTTCGAGAACCGATCATTTGCCGAAATGTTCCCCGGTTGGTGCCGAATTGGACGCAACCGATCTGCATCGGACGTCATGCTTTCGGCGATCAATACCGCGCGACTGATTTTATAACGAAAGGCAAGGGTACACTGCGCATAAGCTTTACGCCGGATGACGGCGGCGAAGTTCAGGATTTCGAAGTCTATCATTTCGAAGGGGACGGTGTGGCCTTGGCAATGTACAACAACGACGAATCGATTGCGGGATTCGCACGCAGTTGCTTCAATGTTGCATTGGATCGCGGCTGGCCGTTGTACCTGTCGACCAAGAACACGATTCTGAAAAAATACGACGGGCGCTTCAAGGATATTTTCGAAGCGGTCTATCAGGCCGAATACAAGGATCGTTTCGCCGAGATAGGCATAACTTATGAACATAAGCTGATCGACGACATGGTCGCATCGGCATTGAAATGGAATGGCGCATTCGTCTGGGCCTGCAAGAATTACGATGGCGACGTGCAATCCGATACGGTCGCGCAAGGTTTCGGTTCGTTGGGACTAATGACTTCGACCCTAGTGACTCCGGACGGTCAAACCATGGAGGCCGAAGCTGCTCACGGCACCGTCACGCGGCATTACCGTATGCACCAACAAGGCAAAAAGACCTCAACCAATCCAATCGCATCGATTTTCGCCTGGACGCGGGGCCTTGCATTTCGAGGCAAGTTGGACGGCAATCAGGCCTTGATCGATTTTTGCGATACGCTTGAGAAGGTTTGCGTCGAAACCGTCGAAGCCGGGCAAATGACCAAAGACCTGGCGCTGTGTATTCACGGAGACGACCTGAAAGACTCGCATTATTTGACTACCGAAGACTTTTTAAACGTGTTGCGGACGAATCTGGAACAGCGCCTGACAACATGAGTCGGTCTGCACTGATTAGCCTTGCGGTGATAGGCGTCATCGTCGGCGCTTATTATTACGCGAAACGACCCAAGCCGGTCGAAGTCGAGGTCTATGTCTTGACTGAAGGCGAGGTCAAGGCGACTGTATCGAATACCCGCGTCGGCACCGTAAAGGCTTGCCGTAGATCCTATTTGGCTCCGGCTACCGGCGGCCAGGTGGCAGCATTGCATGTCGCGGAAGGCGATGGCGTTAAACGAAATCAATTATTGCTCGAAATATGGAACGACGATTTGAAGGCGCAAGTCGAGCTTCAATCGGCACAAATCAAAGTCAATCGAGCCAATGCCGAACAAATTTGCGAACTCGCTGCCGGCACCGGACGAGAGGCCGATCGGCTGGTTAAGTTGCAACGTAGCAAACAATTCGTTTCGGTCGACATGGTCGACAAAGCCGTGACTCAGGCCAAGGCGCAACAAGCCAACTGTCGGTCTGCCCGCATTAACGTCGAGGTCGGTATTGCGAATTTGAATGTCGCCAAGGCTGCCGTCGAGCGCACGATAATACACGCGCCGTTCGACGGTGTCGTCGCTGAAGTCAACGCCGAAGTGGGCGAATTCGTCACGCCGTCGCCGCCCGGCATTCTCACGTTGCCTCCGATCGATTTGCTGGATCTCAATTGCTTGTATGTCTCGGCGCCGATCGATGAAGTCGATGCCGCACATATCAGAACCGGGATGCAGGCTTGCGTATCGCTCGATGCGTTTAGCGGCGAGCGTTGCTCCGGCAAGGTATCGCGCATCGCGCCTTATGTTTTGGAAAAGGAAAAGCAGGCGCGCACCGTCGAAATCGAAGTCATATTAACAGACCCGAAGGATCTTGAAGGTTTGATGCCCGGTTACAGCGCCGATGTCGAAGTGCTGTTGGCGCGTAAGGACAGTGCCTTGAGATTGCCCGCCGAAGCGATTTTAGGTACCGAGCGGGTTTTGTTGATAGGAGCCGACGGCGTTCTTGAAGAGCGCCGCTTCGAACCGGGTTTGGCGAATTGGAGTTTTACCGAAGTCGTGTCGGGGCTCGACAAGGGCGATCGGGTCGTGTACTCGGTAGGCCAGGAAGGCATCGAACAAGGCGTTGCGGTACGCGAAAAACAATGATTCGCCTGGAAAACATTCATCGGTACTTTCAAGTCGGGGAACAGTCGGTGCATGCGCTCGACGGTATCGATCTGACAATTGAGCACGGCGAATACCTATCGGTGATGGGGCCGTCGGGTTCCGGGAAGTCGACCTTATTGAATGTGATCGCGCTGCTGGATCAGCCTAGTTCCGGTCGCTATTTTTTAAATGACCGGGATATTACACAGTACAGCGATGACGAATTGGCCAAAGTGCGACGCGAAAATATCGGCTTTGTGTTCCAATTTTTTCATTTGATCCCACGCCTGACCGCCGCCGAAAATGTCGAAATGCCGATGATGCTGGCCGGAATCGACCGCAAGGAACGGCAACAGCGAATTGAAACAGCCTTGAAGCAAGTCGGTTTGTCCGATCGAGCCGGCCATCGGCCCGATCAATTATCCGGCGGCCAGTTGCAGCGCGTCGCGATCGCCCGAGCGATGATCATGAACCCCGGTATTCTTCTGGCCGACGAGCCGACCGGCAATCTCGACAGCAAATCGGGCGCCGAAATCATCGATCTATTGGAGCGCCTTAACGAGCAAGGCGTGACTTTGATTGTGATTACACACGACCAGTCGATCGGCGAGCGGGCTAAGCGCAAGATTCGTATCGTGGACGGCAAAATCGAAGCAGAAACGTGAATCGTGACAATATTCTAAATTCGGCAGTTTAACCATGAAACACATGAAGTTCATGCGGTATTTCAAAGATTATCTAAACTTTCTTGCTAACCTCTTGGGTGACTAAAAATCAACCTGATTGCTTAGAACCTTCAGTCAATTTGATTTGGCTTAAAGTTCCCGCCTGGGCCCCGTTAGGCCGCGCCGAGCACTGGCGATTTTGCCGAGAACAGCCCGCTAGGGGAGCGGCAGGGATGCCGCTCGTTTTCGGAGGGCTAGGGATAGCCCTTCCGAAAACCCTCGGCAAAATCGTCAGCGCGCAGGATGCAGCGGCCTCCGGGTGTCTTTTCTTTTGGATACTTTTCTTTGGACAAGCAAAGACAAAATCGCCTGGAGCGATTTTGAACAGCTTTAGCTGGCCCGAAGGGCGAAACCCAGGGATTGGGTTTCGTAGCAGTATCGTGGCTGTCGGTCCGCGAACCGACTACACATAAGCGTCGCGATAGCGATACAAAGCCTTTTTTTAGTTTTCAAATAAACTGAATCTTATAGTTAATCAGGAAACTTTATACAAATGCATAATAAGTCATTGAATTAACTTCTTATTATTTATGATCTTCATGGTGAATTTTTTTCTAGGATTATCCAGCCATTTATTCTGGAACCAACCAATCAACAGACCAAGTTCCCGCACCATCCGTAAGCCTATCGTTCAGCCAAGGCAATAATTCGCGGGCCTGGCTTTCCAATTGCCAAGGCGGATTGATGAGCAACAAGCCCGATCCGGTCATGCCCAATTCCTCGCTGTCCGGAAGCACACAGTGTTCGATCCGCAATTGTTTCCTAATGCCGGTCTCGGCAAGTTCCGCCATTAAATTATCGACCGTTTCCCGGCGAATCACGGGATACCAAAGACAATACACGCCGGTAGCGAAACGCCGGTACGCTTTAGTGAGCGTTTCAACCACGCGACTGTAATCCTCCTTCACTTCATAGCTCGGGTCGATAAAAATCAATCCTCTTTTTTGTACCGGAGGCAGTTTTTTCATTAGATTTTTTAAGCCGTCCTCTTGAGCCACGCTGATTTGACGTTCGTTACGGTAGCGTTCTTGCAAGAACGCAAAATCGCTACCGTGCAGTTCGCTAAGTTGCATTCTGTCTTGAGAACGAATCAGCGCTCGGACAAATTCCGGCGACCCGGGATAATGGCTTAGTTTATTATCGGTGTTTAACGAGCGAACGCCATCAAAATAATTATCAAGCAAAGGATGAGAGGTTTCGTTGGGATATAGACGTCCAATGCCTTGTCGGTATTCGCCGGTTTTTTCGGCAAAGGGCGACTGCAGAAAATAGGCGCCGGCGCCGGCATGTGTGTCGATATAAACGAAGGGCTTGTCTTTTTTCTTGAGTTCGATGATCGTCAAACAAAGCAGGCTGTGTTTGAGTACATCGGCGAAATTGCCGGCATGAAATCCGTGACGGTAGCTGAGCATGATTTTGGCTTCGCACTAGAAATTTTAATAAGGCGGGAATGCATGCCGATCTTGCCTCGGCAGCCAAGGTATGGGTTCCCACGGAGGACCGTGGGCACCAGAAAAATAGATTCGGCGCCATCCCTGGCAGCCGGATTCCGGCGATCCTTACCGGACTGACGCGCCCCCTGTTGACAGCGATGTCAATGAGCCGGACAGCGCGCCGTTTTAGGCCATTTTAGGCCGTTATAAAGCGTCCGACACTTGGCGATGATAATAAGGCCATGTTTTGACATGCAAATGCTTACGAATTGGCGTTTTGATAACCGATACGCATAAGGCGATCGAAAACAGACACCAAACAGCGGCATATTCGTTCGGGTCAGTCGTGGTCAGATCGGAAACGAACGGACCGATCAAGTAATGGAATCCGACAAAACGCCAAGATCCGTAAAGTAACGGCAGATAGAAAGACACCAAAATGTATGTAAAGGCATGCAAACCCCAATCGAAACCGAATAGCCAGCTTTGCGGTTCGGACATTAAGCCGTTCAATGGCATTTGCCAAGCGATATGCCAATCGCCGGATACCGAACAGGTCGCCGGTCCGCAAAAACCTTCGACACCGATTTGGCATGATCCTGCCCAATCGAAAGGAAACATTTTAACCAACATTGCTAACGATCCCATCGCGCAAATCGTATAAACAGTCGTACGAATTTTTAATTTGACGCTTTCCGGAATGAAATACATCGCGACCATATTGACGAAAAATGGCTGAAAAGCGATGTGAACATAACCGAAAAGCGTCAATATCTGATTATTCGGATTGTCGCATAGATTGATGTAAACGTAGGTTGCCGCTTGCAGAAGTTCCATCAGTGCAAAATACACCAATGGAATCCACAATTCGTTCGATTCGCCTTTCCTGGCGACATAAACCGCCGTCGACAGCCCTGCGGCAGCCAAAACGGTCGATGCTTCTCCACTCCAACACATATTCCTATCCTCATTTGTTATAGTTATAGAGATCCCGGTTTTAGCGGGCCTTTTTAGTACGATTTTATATACCTTTCGCACTTCAAATTTCGGCAGTGCCTAAGGAAGCACCGGGGTGCTGGCATAGAGTCTACATGGATGTTTCACAGCGTCCTTTGACGAGTCCCCGGTGCCGAATTTTGATTTACGATGGGTATAGTTTTACCTGATTAGCAAGTTTTTTCAGCTAAAGCCCAAAGATCAGCATATCCTTAGCCGTACGGGGTTCGCAAGCCATGCGCGTCAAGCTAAAAACGGCCAACCCACATCACGTTTTTTCCCAAGCTCCAGCTTGGGAAAGCCCCCCGGAAGCTCCCCCTTCCTTCGACAAGGCTCTCCTGAGCGCAGCCGAAGGGCTCAGGGCAAGAGCTTCCTGAGACCGACACAACCTCCGCACATTCTCAATCAACCCCGACTCGCTCGTTCAATCTTTCTTGATTGTCGGGAAGCTAGAGCTTCCTGAACAGGTTACCCAAGCTGGAGCTTGGGTAACAGCATATTTTAGTTTTTGCGACTACGACTGGCCCCTGCTCGGACACTTGGCTTCGGCAAGCTGAAGCATCTTGCTAATCAGGTAGTTTTATTGTTTCGACTGAATTGGCGTAATTTATTAGAAGCCGAAACCGTGCGCATGATTATATTACAAAGCTTCCGGTTTATTGATTTCATTCGTAAAAAATTTAGTCGTGATTATATCCGGGCACGAGACTACAAAAGGCAAGTAATACGTCTAAACTTAAAAAATATTGAGTCAGTGGTGAACGGTTAGCAGGGAGTAGACTTTATTTGACTAAGGATACAATGGCTTTCAAAATTCCGCTAACCGCTAACCGCTAACCGCAACGGGAACGCATCAATCAACCGCTTATGACATCTTTAAAAATAGAAGACCTATCGATTTTACTGGTCGAACCTTCATCGACGCAGCTTAAAGTCATCATCAAACATCTTAAAGAAGAAGGGATTGCCAATATTGAAGGGGCGGATTCGGGTGATTCGGCTTTGACGATATTGTCCGATTATAAGCCCGATCTAATCATTAGCAGTATGTATTTGCCGGACATGACGGCTGCCGAAATGATTGTCAAAATCAAAGTCAATGAAGAACTGAACGACGTTCCGTTTATGTTGATATCCAGCGAGACGCGGATTTCAGCCTTGGACCCGATCCGGCAGGCCGGCGTCGTGGCTATATTACCCAAGCCCTTCGATCATGACAATTTGCGAAGAGCCTTACGATCGACGATCGAATTCATCGAACCGGAAGAACTCGAGTTGGATAATTATGCGATTGAAGCCTTGCGCGTCTTGGTGGTCGACGACAGTTCGATGGCGCGTAAGCATATCGTTCGAGTGTTGAATAACATGGGCATCACTCAGATTACCACGGCCAATGACGGCAAGGCGGCGGCCGAGCTATTTCAAGAGACTGGCGAAGCCTTCGATTTAATCGTGACCGATTACAACATGCCGGAAATGGATGGACGGGAGCTGGTCAGTCATATCCGAAACGACCGACAAAATACCTTCATACCGATTCTCATGGTCACCAGCGAATCGAACGAAACCCGCTTGGATCAAGTTCAGCAAGCCGGCGTATCGGCGATTTGCGACAAGCCGTTCGAGCCGCAAAACGTTAAGGAAATTTTATTCCGGGTGTTGAACGGCTAACGTTCCTTAATTTTTGCACAATTACCGGCAACAATGAGCTATCGCTTAATGGGTAAAGCTTGTGCGCCAATCTATATACTTCGCGCGTCCACATTTGCTGTTTTCTAACTCGCTATTTTGTTCGATAGCGGCGTTGCGAAAACAGTTACATAGCTTGCTATGCACCTGTTTTCGCGCTTTGCTCTCGAACAAAATAGCATTGCCATAAAAGCCGCAAACATGACCGCTCGAAGTATACGTATCAAATTATTCCTGACTTTCCTGCTCACCACGCTGCTTTTGGTTTCGGGGATGTATGCGTTTATGCGCTGGTCTTTGGATCGGGGGTTTAACGAATTCATCAAATCAAGACAGCAGGAGCGCGTGTCGACGCTTATCGAAACGCTCAGCGATTATTATGGCCATGATCCCGATTGGGAAAAATTGGCTGCTAATAAACAGTTGTGGATTGATTTGTTATGGCAGTCCGATCATCGTCGTCATCGTCCGCCGCCTATTTTGATAGAGCGGGCGCAAAGCGAACCGTCCGGTTATTGGCCTCCAGCTATGCCGGAAAATTCGATGAACCGCCGTTATACGCCTTTCCAGCTGCGCGTCATGCTGTTGCGCGCCGATCGAAAGATCATATATGGACGCGTCGATGCCATCGAGCAGTTAGAGAAACTGGAGCCTATCCATTACCAGAACGGTATTGTCGGGTATTTGGGAATTTTGCCGGGTAAAACGCCCAGCCAACCCGGCGAATTGCGATTTATCGAGGGTCAGGCTAAGGCTTTTGTCTGGATTGCCTTATTGATGATATTGCTCTCCGCCTTTCTGGCCTGGCTATTGGCTTATATGCTGGGAAGGCCGCTAAAACGGATAACCACGGCGGCGAAAGCGCTTGCCATCGGCCGATACGATGTAAGGCTTCCTGTCGAATCGTCCGACGAACTCGGGCATTTAGCGCGCGATTTTAACGAATTGGCAACGGCGTTGGAACGGTCCGAACAATCGAGACGGCGCTGGGTCGCCGATATTTCCCATGAATTGCGTACACCTTTGGCGGTGCTGCATGGAGAATTGGAGGCCTTGCAAGACGGAATCCGTCCGCTGACAGCCGAAGCGGTCGATTCGCTGCTTGGCGATGTCATGAGACTGAATCGTTTGACGGAGGATCTTTATCAATTGGCGCTTTCAGATCAAGGCGCGCTTAGCTATCGCAAGCAAAGCCTCGATCCGATTCCAGTGCTGCAGGAGGATATCGCCGCCTTATCGCCGGAATTCGATAACCGGCAAATCCGCTTGCAGTTGCTGAATCGTCTGACTAAAACCGTGCACATTCATGCCGACCCGGACCGATTGTCGCAACTATTCCGCAACCTATTGAGCAACAGCGCCAAATACACCGATGCCGGCGGTTGTTTAAAGATCGTCGTCATACAAAAAAGCGGTTTGTTGATTATCGAATTCGCCGACAGTGCACCCGGCATTTCCGAACAGGAAATAAGGCATTTATTCGATCGCTTTTATCGAGTCGAAAGTTCTCGCAGCCGACATCATGGCGGCGCTGGTCTAGGCCTTGCCATTTGCGCGAATATCGCCCATGCGCACAACGGTACGATTACAGCCGGGAAATCAAAATTGGGCGGGCTTAACATCCGTATTGCGTTACCGTTAATATCCTAGAAAAGCTGCATTCATGATAGCAATGGCGATTGACAATGGGAGGCATTTGATCTGAGGAATATTTTTATGAGCCGTATTTTGATCGTAGAAGACGAACTCAAGCTGGCACGGCTGGAGGCGGATTATTTAAACAATGCCGGTTATGCAACCGAATGCCTCGATGACGGTCTTAAAGTGGTACCCTGGTTTAAGCAAAATCCGGTCGATTTGATTTTATTGGATTTAATGCTGCCGGGTAAGGATGGGCTGGAGATTTGCCGAGAAATACGGGCTTTCAGTACCGTGCCGATTATCATCGTGACCGCACGTATCGAAGAAGTCGACAGATTGTTGGGCTTAGAATTAGGCGCGGATGATTATATTTGTAAACCATTTAGTCCGCGCGAAATGGTCGCGCGCGTCAAGGCGGTCTTACGCAGGTTGAAGCCGCAAGAGGTAAGCGGCACCGAAGGTCCGATATCGCTCGTTCCGGAAAGTTTTCGGGTCCGGGCGGGGCATAAGGAAACCGAATTGACTGCGGTGGAATTTCAATTGTTGCAGGCCTTATACGATCAGCCCGGACGGATTTTTTCGCGGTCGAAATTAATGGACTTGATTTATCAAGATCAGCGAATCGTTTCCGATCGCACGATCGATAGTCATATTAAAAAGTTGCGTAAGAAATTATCGGACTTGTTACCGGGACAGGAGTTAGTCCACTCGGTTTATGGCGCCGGCTACCGTTACGAACCACAAGTTAACGGTGAGCGGTGAGCAGTAAGCGGTTAGTAGTAATAGCAATAAAGGGTATAGGGTAAATCTCTATTTTTATCTCTGCGTTACCGGCAAAAGAGAGTTTTGAGTTTTTGCCGTTGTCATGCACTTTCACAATGTTTCCATAATTGCTGCAAATTGTTTACGCATTTGGCGTTTATATTAATCATCAAGAACGGAGATAAACCGTTCTTTTATTACTAACCCCAAGAGGATAAGATCATGAACAAAAAAATCATCGCAATCGCAATCGCATTGGCACTTCCGTTGACTGCAGCCGCATTTCCTCCCGGCAGCGGAAAAGGCGATATGGAAGGCCGTCATGGACAAAGAATAGAACGTTTGACCAAGGATTTGGACTTGACTGAAGAACAACGCACTCAGCTGGAATCCATCTTCAAGGAACAGCATGAAAAATACAGAGCGATCCACGAAGAAACCCGCCGCCGTATGCAGGAAGTGCTGAATGATGAGCAAATGCAAAAAATGGAAGCGTTAAAACAGCAGCGCCATGAAAAATGGAAAGAAAAACGCGAGGAAAAACGTCAAGAGAGACGCCAGGAAAGACAGGAAAGAAAATCCGGCAAAACTGTCGACGCACAATAAGCGCAACGACTTGATCTTCTAAGCAATAGACAATGAGCGCGGCTGAGAAGGCAAGTATCGATGGACAAAATGCAACCGCAAGCCAGGGACGGATAGCGGTTTCACTCGGTACCACCGGGAGGTCGTTATGAAAGGTCTAACAAAAATAGTCGTCTTGGCCATCAGTGCGATGCTGTTGATGAATAGCGCCGTCTATGCTCAAGATCACCGGTCTCGTTCGAGCCGGCACAGTCATTCGAAACAACGGACCGCGCCGCCGCAAGCGCCGCGATCACGCATATATTCGACGCCTAGGCGACACTACACGCCGGCGCCGCCCTATCCGCATTATTATAAACCCGGTTACCGGACTAGGCCTTTGCCTCGCGGCGCATCAAGGGTAGTCGTCGATCGTTCAAGTTATTATTTTTATGACGGCTTTTATTATGAGCCGTTTCAATCCGGCTATATCATCGTCGATGCGCCGATCGGCGCGATTATAGCGACATTGCCGAGATTGCATCATCAAGTGATGTGGCGAGGTTCGCCGTATTTTGTCGTAGGCAATACGTTTTATCGGAGGCACCCGAGGGGCTATATCGTCGTCAATAATCCGGGCATTGTGCTTTGGCGATAATCTCTACTTCAACTACAAAGAACACGGAAGGCCCGAAATTTAAAATTCGCTCTCCTTCGTGTTCTTAGTAGCCGGTCTCGGCGAGAGGCTTGTTGACAACTATCTCAAGCATCGCCTAAAGCGGCCTCATCGATATAAACATCGACGCCGGCTTCCGGTCTGATTAATGCGACCGGCAGGACTTCTCCCTGACGCCATTGCTTCACGGCTTCTTGCTTGCCGGCTCCAGTTACTAAAAACAACACCTGCAAGCTATTACTCAGGGTTTTAGCGCTCAAAGAAACCCTTTCCGGCGGCGGCTTCGGCGAATTGAAAACGGCATGTACCGTTTCATCGGTTGAATGAACGTGGCCTGGAAATAAGCTCGCGGTATGTCCGTCTTCGCCCATGCCTAACAAGACCATATCGAATCGTCCGGCCAGTTCGATTGTTGTGCGGTAGGCTTCGGCCGCTTTTTCCGGGCCGAGTTCGGCCGGCATCGTATGGATTTGTCCGGCAGGAATAGAAACCTTATCCAAAAATACCGAGCCGGCCATGCGGCTATTACGCTCGGCATGATCAACCGGTAAACAGCGCTCGTCTCCATAATAAATATGCCAGTTACTCCAATCGTCCGAGCTTTCAGCTAACAATTGATATACCTTTTTGGGCGTGCTTCCTCCCGCCAAGACTAATTTGAAGGCGCCTCTTGCCTCGATGGCTTGTTCGGCGGCTGCAAGGATCTGTTGTGCAGCGGACGCGGCAACTTTGTCCGCTGTCGTAAACGAATGCCAATGGATTTTTTGCATGGTGATAAGTCCTCTTGCTATGTAAATAATGAGTAAATTGTATCAGTTCCTTCACGCGGAGCGGGTTATTTAACCTGCTCCGAACGTTCCGATTTGCTTGGGCTACGGTCGAAACGTTTAGGACGGGTTTACAAATCTTGTCCCGGTAAGTTGGAACTTGGAAGTCGACGGCCCCCTCAAACTTAAAGCTTAAGGGACAAGAAAAATCAGAATCTGAAGAACGGCACATGTTTTCGAGCTTAATGTACGAACTTTTTGTGCAACGAGTTTCGTAGTCAAGTGCGAAATTAAACCTGACCCTGAGGTATCCCCACGAAATAGCCAAATAAAACAATTTGCTATGGCTAAAAATTGATAGATTTATTGATTTTTTATCGTTCCTACGCTCTGCGTGGGAATGCATCCCGGGACGCTCTGCGTCCCCAGAGGTCGATAATCCCGACAAGATCAACCAGACATTCTCTACAGTTTCTTAATCCAATTGCCCGCGGCAGTCGACGCAGAGCGTCTAAAGCGGCATTCCCACGCAGAGCATGGGAACGAGCGTTTTGTGGGGATACATCAGAACCTGACCCCTTTTTAGCTGTTGGTTGAATGCAGGTTTTGCAGGAGCAAAAATCTGCCCTGCCGCCGACACCTGTTGGTCGAGCGAACCCTGTTCGGAACCGGTCATTTCATTGCTGAGCTTTTGCGTATCGAAAAATTAGATAAAGAGTCCCAATCTGCGAACTTTCACTGTAATCGGCAACTTATATTGATGTTCATCATCCCGTCTACTCAAACAAGCCGCCATTTTTGTTATACCTTTCGCACGTCAAATTTCAGTAATGCTCGGGGCTTAATTTGATCTACGAGGGGTATAATCGGCCGGATTTTGATAATCTAGGGCACTTTTTCTCTCAAGAGTCGGTTGAATGAATGCAATTTATCTGATGTTAATGGGCCTGGCCGCAATGGCGCTGGGTTATTTTGTCTACGCCAAATTTATCTGCGAAAAAATCTTTAAAGTCGATCCTAATTTTCTGACTCCGGCCCATGAATTGAACGACGGCATCGATTATGTACCGACCAACAAATATGTACTATGGGGGCATCATTTTACCTCCGTCGCCGGTGCCGCGCCGATTATCGGTCCCGCCATCGCCGTGATCTGGGGCTGGGTGCCGGCTTTCATTTGGGTGGTGTTAGGCACCATCTTCTTTGCCGGCGTGCATGATGCCGGCGGCATCTGGGCCAGTAACCGCAATCAAGCCAAATCGATCGGTTCGTTGACCGGCGATATCATCGGCAAACGCGCCCGCAGCTGTTTCATGATCGTGATCTTTCTGTTGCTGCTGATGGTGAATGCCGTGTTCGCGGTCGTCATTGCCCGCCAGTTGATTGGTTTTCCCAGCGCGACGATACCGGTGTGGGGGGCTATCGTTGTGGCGTTGATCATCGGCCAACTGATTTACCGCCGTTCTATCGGCTTGATGAGCGTTACGTTATTAGGCGTCATTGCATTGTATGCGATGATTTATGTAGGCGCCAAACTGCCGGTTTCATTGCCTGAGCAAGTAGCCGGTTTAAACGCCAACCAAAGCTGGATCATTATCCTATTCGCTTATGCTGCGATCGCTTCGTTATTGCCGGTGTGGGTGTTGTTGCAACCGAGAGATTACATCAACGGCATTCAATTGTTCATCGGACTGATTTTGTTTTATGGTGCGGTATTGGCTGCAGGACCGGAGATTGTCGCCCCTCCCTTCAATACCCATTTGCCGGAAGGCACGCCGTCGATCATTCCGATTTTATTCGTGACCATTGCTTGCGGCGCCATCTCCGGTTTTCATGGCTTGGTGTCGAGCGGTACGACTTCCAAGCAGTTGGATAAAGAGCCGGATTTACGTTTTGTCGGTTATTTCGGCGCGGTCGGCGAAGGTTTATTAGCATTGTCGGCCATCATTGCGACAACTGCGGGATTTTCTACGCTAGGCGACTGGCAAGCGATTTATCACAGCTTCGGGCAAGGCGGCGTCGGCGCATTCATCCAAGGCGGGGCGAATATCCTGCAACAAGGTCTTGGGCTGGATAACGTTTTGGCGGAAACGCTACTAACTGTGATGGTCGTATTGTTTGCCGGTACCACAATGGATACCAGCTTGCGGTTACAGCGCTATATTTTTCAGGAATGGGGTGTTATTTACCGGATCGGTTGGCTGCAAAAACCGCTTCAGGCGACTCTATTGGCGGTCGGTTCGTGTTTGCTATTGGCCTTCGGCGTCGGCGGCGACGGTTCCGGGGGGCTCTTGATATGGCCGTTGTTCGGTACAACCAATCAATTGTTGGCAGGATTCACGCTATTGGTGATTACGGTCATGTTGGTAAAACGCGGCCGGCCGATGTGGTATACCCTGGCACCGTTGCTGTTTTTACTGATTATGACCACGCTGGGCCTGCTAATCCAGCTGAAAAGTTTTTTCGACCAACAAGACTGGTTCCTGCTGTCGCTCGACATCGTAGTATTGATCGCCGCCATCCTGATTTCTCTGGAATCGAGCTGGGTACTCGGTAAACAAATCAAAGCCAATAAAGCGGAGGCCGTCAATACATGAAATTGAACGAACTAAAGGCCTTATTCGACCGGGCCGATCATTACGCCGAAGCGTTCTATAACGCCCCCTATCGAGCGGCTATCGCCCGCGCTCGCCGCGAGCAGGACGATCTCTTCATGTTGCTGGTGTTCAGCGAAATGATGGGGGTGCCCAATCCCGTCAGTTATTACACATTGGAATTACAGCCCATCCTACTCGAACGTTTTCACGACTGGCATCGGCGCATGGGCATGGAGCACTCGCCGCTGGACCATATCAAATGCTGTTGATGCGATGAGTTTGATAACCGAAAAGCGGATTCTGTTGGTCGGCGGCAAGGGCGGTGTCGGAAAAACCACGGTGTCCTCGGCGCTTGCCTTACTTGCCGGCCGGCGCGAAAAAAAAGTGCTGCTGGTTTCGACCGACCCGGCGCATAGCCTGGCCGATGCATTCGGCTGCAGGATCGGCGACAACATCACCCGGCTGGCGGCCAATATAGACGGCTTGGAATTAGACCCCGACCGCGAAGTGGAACAACATCTGGAGCGGGTGAGCATCCAACTGAAGCGGTTTACCCGACAGGAAATGTATGGTGCGATCGAAAAACAAATGCGCTTGACCCGTCAATCGCCGGGCGCGCAAGAAGCCGCGATGCTCGAACGCATTGCCAATACCCTAACACTGGGACTCAAGGACTACGATCTGACCATTTTCGATACGGCACCGACCGGCCATACCTTGCGTTTATTGAGTCTGCCCGAAGCCATCGCCGCTTGGACTCAGGGCTTGCTAAACGCCAATCAACGATCGGAAAAATTGGCTGAAGTTCTCGAGCACTTAACGCCTAAAGCCGGGCGCGACATCGATAATCCGCTGTCCGATCCAAAAGAGCATGCCACGGCAGGTATGGACGCACGCACCAAGGCTATCGCCGAAACGTTGCTGACCCGGCAGCGCTTGCTACAGCGAACCCGCGAACTGTTTCAAGACAGCGAGCAAACGGCCTTGCTGTTTGTCTTAACGCCCGAAAAATTGCCGATTCTCGAAACCGTACGCACCGTAAAAATCTTGCAGCAAGAGCGGCTGCCTCTAGTCGGCTTGGTCGTCAACCGCATATTGCCGGAAGAAGCCGAAGGTGATTTTTTAGCGCAACGCCGTCGGCAAGAAAAAATACATCTACAGCAAATAGACCAAGACTTTAGCGAACTACCGAGATATCCGATTCCATTACAGGCAACCGACATACAAGGCATCGACGGGTTGAACAGAATGGCGGATTTATTAAAAAATGCAGGGTTATGATGGTATTTTTCAAGCGGTTTATCGGGGATGGTATAAGCGCCAACTGAACGGTCATTCTATAGTGCATTTGCATCATTGTTTATCCTAATGGCATGAATTGACGATATCCCGGACGTAGGGATATGACGCTAAGGATTTCGCGAAAAATAACTTCCTCGAGTTATGAGCTTTGTCGAGGGTTCGGTAACTCGCCTGGCAGGACGCTGTGAATACGTCCATGTAGGCTTGACGTCGGCGACTGATTGCCAAGGATGGCATGAATGCAGATTTTGCAGGAGCAAAAATCTGCCCTGCCGCCGACACCTGCCAATCGAGCAACCGAACCCTCCAAAAATAGGGAAGTTATTTATGACCGAATCCTAAGCATTGCTATCCCTGGTATTTAGATTTCGAAAATCCATGCCGGACTGACGCGTTTGTTAAATTTGGCGCCTATAGAGCCCGTGATTAATTAAGCTACATTCGAAGCGTATTTAGTATCTTCCAGTCTGAAAAAGGAGCTAATACGTTCTGCATTGTGCTTCAATGAATCCAATGCAAAAATAATCCGTTCTTTTAAATCAGCTTTATTTTTTATAGGTTGCTTCCCCAAACGGTTATTTTTAATTTCATTCCAAACTTGTTCATCCGGGTTGAATTCAGGTGCGCGTTTGGGCAAGAAATAAACCCTTAATTGGGTCCTATGCTCATTGACATATTGGCGAACCGGTTTGTAATCAATTCTTCGAGAAACTCAATATAGCGTTCCCCGTTAATGGTGC